>NZ_SZXC01000027.1:0-297896 GCF_005281055.1 Citrobacter sp. wls711
GAAGGGCCATGGTGGGACTTTAAACAAACCTACCACCAAAACAATGCAGCCCTTGTTCACGATATCCTCTGCATGGCAAACGTCCTGCATGACGGTGACCGGTATCTGATTTTTGGCGTGAATGATGAAGGGTTGATTACTGGCGTGCCGGAAGATGGTAAGCAACTTAACCAAGCAAATTTAATCGATCTGTTAAGAAAAGTCAGTTTTGCAGAGCACCATTGTCCGGATATTCAGCTGCACCACATCACACTCCAGCATAAGGTGCTGGCTATTCTACAAATTCGTAACGTCAGAATAAAACCCTACTATCTGACCCAGGACTATATAAAAGAGGGAAAAACTGTCAGAGCCGGTGTCGTTTACACCCGGCAACAAGATGCCAATACGCCCGTAACTAGCTGTGCCAGCCCTGGAGATGTCATGGCAATGTGGAGAGAGCGCTTTAATCTGGACCTGGCACCCGCTGACCGCATAGTCAGACTGCTTCTGGATTACGACAATTGGGAATATGACGGTATCAGCGAGGCCTATTATCGGTTGGACCCGGATTATGCCATTCATATTGGCGACACAGAAAAAGATATAGGAGGACAACACTGGTGGTCAACGATTAGCATTGAGCAACCTTGTCACTATGAATACATCCTCAAATACCGTGGGCGTGTACTTGAACGAGTGCCAATCGTACATTACAGAAAAGAGGGTTTACAGTTTCCCTTTCCAGAGATGGATACGCTGGCTTATCCGGGAAAAAGGGATGGATTCGTAACTGATTATTATGCAGACGTTTTTTACTTCGTAAAAAACACCTTACCCTACAATCTGTTGAGTCATATCAGAGAATTACACTCACTGCCTGGCCGTAATTCAGGCATAACCATGCCGTTAACCACCCAGACCAAACCGCCGATTATCGAGCTGCCATTTATGGTGTTTGAGAACGCAGGGGAAAAAGAAGAAAAGCTAAAGTTTATTCAAAGTCAGCTTGCTGATTTTTGTCCGGATGGTATGCCTGATACAGCATCGATGAAAACTGACCCAGAACTAAGAATGGAAGCAGAGAGACAATTTTCCTGGTGGGTTTTTAACCATATGCGTTGAGCCGAAGCCAGTAACCCTACCTGGGAGTTGTTCATTTTTGACGTTGCAACTAAAGGTCAGCGCTACGATAGCGTGTTTTAGTGCGCACTCGCGTATTTTCCTCACTCTTGGGTGAATTTGGCCTGCTTTCGCAGGCCATATACTGCTTCCACGTACGACGATGTGCTTTAAGAGAGTCAACGGCAATACCCATAAAAAGCGCTCGGTTGCACGATGTGGACAGCATCCTGATATGGCTCCCATGGACTTACCCCCCGGCCGCGTCTAACATAGCGAAACCAGCACTCAGGCTCCATGACATTTTTTATACTTTACTCCCGACCCGCAGGGACAAGGTTCATTTCTGCCTACCGCCCCGAAAAATCGCGTTACTTCGGATTTAGCCGCCTTGTAAGCAAGCTGCGCGATGTAGTTCGACTGATTTTCAACCTCCTGTCGCTGCTCACCTGTTAACCCTTCAAAAAAGGGGGCTAGCCGACACATCTCCGCTTCTGCCTGCTCATGTTCGCCTGCAAGTGCCAGTATAACGGCGTACTGGCTTCGGACCTGAACCAGTCGCTGTACCAGACCGGCTTCATTGACGACTGGCAGGACGTATTGCTCCATCACCTCTCTGGCACCGACATAGTCCTTTATTGCGACAAACTCATCAGCTAGATCCTGTCCTACCCGGACCAGAGATTCGGGGGCTGCGATCATATTGTAAAATTTCATCGCATGAATGCGCAGAAACGGTGACACCTTTCCCTGCGCGTCATTAATTCTGGCGAGCAACTCTAGGGCATCGGCCAGATGTTTGATGTGCTCGTGAACATTTTCAGGCTGGTTGATGATTGCCCACAGCACATCCGAGTTTTTACCCATGACATCCTGTGGGGTAATACCAAATAACGCGTAGTAGCGATTCACTACGCTCAGACACAGTGTTTCTGCTTGTTTGTATCTTTTCAGTCTCCATAGCGCGATAGCATGGTTATAGTCAAAAATACGCGCATGCTCCTCATCCGGAAGGCTGAGGCGGGCATCTTCAGCCAGCGTTTGCACTTCACTAAAGTCTCCCTTTTCGGATAAGAAAAGCATCCGTTTCATGGTGTAGGCTGTGCGTTCCCGGTAACCAAACTCATGTTCTGTAAGCAAAGCTCCCATCGCTTCCAGCCATTGTGCAATTTGCTCAGAAACACCGTCTTTAAGCTCGGAAAAAACTAGCCCATCGAGTGCCCAGAACGTTTGTAAAGGCGGCAGAGAGTCCGAAGCTGTCGCCTGTTTCAGGCTTTCCATAATGTCGACAGTAATGCCCATCTCATAAAACAGCTCTTCACCAGATAGAGCGATGAGCGTCATGACATCGTTAAGCTTGATGTATATCTGCGTTAGAAGAGAAAATCGCGAAGTGTCGCGTTCTTGCTGAAGGCTCTCAATCAAAAGATCTTTTAACGCCAGTAACGCGTTATTTACGATATCCACGTCCATCATGGTCAGGTGTTGCAGCCCCAGCGCCCTGACAGCATCGTGTACCTTTAACGTCTGGTTTCCATAGTTTTCAATGGTTCCGGTGGCCCGCATTTTTTTAATTAATGTGGCTGCCCCGTTTGAAGGGATATTTAATGAGCGGGCAAGGTACCCTGAAACTTCATCACGGCTTAGCCCCACATCGGACAGACTGAACAACGCCAGAGCGTTCTGAACCAGTGGCTCAAACCCCTGATAGACACGGCTGAGAATGACTTCCTGCGCGGTTTCCGTGCTGTTTTCCTGTTGCCGCAGTTCAGCACACAGCGTGTCTATATCCCCTTTGTATTCCTCTGCGGCAACTCTCGCCGCGCTTTCGACATACAGCGGCAACCCTCCGGTGTAGCTTCGTAGCTGCTCATATCCCAGCGCACTGGCGTGCCCACCGAGGTCGGCCACTGCGGCAGCCACTGTGTCGATATCCCATCCCTGTAACGATTCACGCTGAAGTCCAGTCATCGCCTCCAGTTGACGGACATTGTCATGGGGCTGGCACAGCAGCACAAAATGGATACGGGTTGTGGCGTGCAGAACATCCCGCAGGTTCTCCACAGGGATACGATGCGCGTTATCCAGAACCAGCAGCAGGTTGTCGTTCCGTTGCTGCAAGAAGGTGTCGAACGTTCTCAGCGCTTCAACGCCACTGGCACCAGGGAGCAGTATTCTTCGCAGGCCACCTTGCTCCTGAGTCGCAAACCGGGCTGCCAGCTCACGAACCAGCGTACTGGCAAGTGCAGGGCCTGGAAGGTCGCCAGCATCGTAATACGCACACACCTGGGTACTGTGCTGGGCGGCCTGTGCTGCCCATGCTGATTTACCTGCACCGGACAAGCCGCAAATGATGCGTATCCGCTCATCCGACACAAAAGAGGGTTCCTCTCTTTGTGGCCGGTAGAGTGTCGGCGGTGCAGGGAAGTCCTGTAACTGAACGATGAGCTGTTCGAACAGGGCAGGAAGATCCCGGGTATAAAACGCATGCTGTCCGTCGGCATCACCTCCGGTGGCAGCGAGCTGGACCAGACCGGCCAGCTTCCAGATCAGGGATTCTGGCGACAATAGCGAAAACTTCAGCTGCTCTGCTTGCGAGATGCACCACGCGGCCGCATTAGCCACGGTGTCCCAGGCAGGGGGAAGTGCGGGATGGCGCTCAGCGGTTGACTGGGGCCAGATAAAACGGACATCCGCAGGAAGCGTCTTATCCTCAATCATCTTCTGCAGGTGTGGACCTGGTGCCTGGTTGGCGACGATAACGAAAGAAGCGCTTCCCTGGCGGCGCCCAACAATGTGCTCGTTACGCATCTCCGCAAACCTCGCGAGCGCGCCAGACACATCGCTGGGAATGATGGGTTTCTGGCGGGTTTTAACCTGAACGTAAATGCGCTCCTGTATGGAGTTGAGCTCAATATCCTCATCCAGCTCAACGGTTACTGTCTCCACGCTGACTTTCTGTGCCAGCAGCAAGCAGCCAACGGCATACAAGTGCTGATAAAGGAATCCCCGGTGTACGGCTTCAATACGTACCAACTGGGCAGAGTCCAGAACATCCGGCGTAGATTTTTCTTCGCTCCCCTTCATTTTTGGTCCTTATGTTACTTGTCAGAAATATCCCAGATTTGCATATCAGCCTGCGTAATAGAACTTAAGCATGGCTACCAACAGTTTGACCAGTACACCCGGATTAATCGGTGCGCAACAATTTCACCTCATATTCTGGTGGAGACAGATGTAGTGCGTATGGTGTTACATCAATAATTAAAGAAAATTCACCCGCTGTCAGATATGTCAGTAAAACAGGTTATATATCATTGATTGGGCAATTCAGGGGCGTTACTTTTATCCGTATCAGTGCACTATCTACACGTTTGTGGCTATCTTTACGAAAAGCGTGTGGATAAAAATAATAAAAGAGGGAGAGTGCCGTGGTCAGAGTTTGTAAAGTTGAAATCCAGAACTTCCGCTCTATTCGTTTACTGACCTGGCAGCCTTCGCCAGGGCTTAACTGCCTCATCGGTCCTGGGGACAGTGGCAAGACCACCATTCTTGACGCTATCGATTTGTGCCTGGGAGCACGGCGTAACGTCAGTTTCAGCGATACCGATTTTTTTGGTCTCGATGTGACTCAGCCTATCAGTATTACCCTGACACTGGGTTCGTTGCCGGATCCTCTTAGGGCAATGGATGCCTACGGTAATTATTTGCAGGCGTTCAACAGCGTGACGGGGCTGGTTCAGGAAGAGCCCCAGTTCGGACTGGAAACGGTTCTCTGTCTGCGTCTGCGTGTAGACAGTGAGCTTGAGCCCAACTGGACGCTGGTATCTCTGCGTGGCGAGGCCCTGGGTCAGGAACGCAATCTTGCCTGGAAGGATCGGCTGCTCATCGCACCGGCGAGACTTGGCACCTATGCAAGCTCAAATTTGTCCTGGGCACGCGGATCGGTGCTCAATCGGCTCACGGAGGAGCGCCCTAATCTGGGGGCTGAGCTGTCAAACGCTGCGCGCCAGGCCCGAACCAGTTTCGGTGGTCAGGCTGCGGTACAACTCGCGGCAACGCTGGACGTGGTTACTCAGAAGGCCAATGAGCTGGGTGTGCCGGTCGGTGGTCGGACTCAAGCCTTACTGGACGCTCACGCGGTTTCCATCGGCGATGGTGCAATTGCGCTGCACAACTCAGCCGGTGTGCCGCTGCGTTCTCTTGGTACGGGGTCGTCCCGTCTTCTGGTGGCAGGAATGCAGCGTGCTGCCGCGCAGCGGGCCTCCGTGGCTCTGGTCGATGAAGTGGAATACGGACTGGAGCCGCATCGGCTTACCCGGTTACTGAACTCTCTGGGGGCCAGGGAAACACCGCCGCCACTTCAGGTTTTTCTGACCACACACTCTCCCGTGGCCGTGCGTGAGCTTAATGGCAACCAGCTCTTCGTTGTGCGGGGCCATCCGACAGCTCCCCACCTGGTGCTGCCGGTGGGCATTGCCGATGATATTCAAAGTACGGTCCGGGCCGACCCCGAAGCCTTTCTGGCGCGTAGCGTGATCGTCTGTGAAGGGGCTAGCGAGGTGGGGCTGATCCGCGGGCTGGATCATTACTGGACCGCCCTCAACGGTAATTCCATGCTGAGTGCAGGAACCGCATTCGTGAATGTTGGTGGAGGAGAGCCTGACCGATGTTTTGTGCGTGGGCTGGCACTGCGTCGGCTTGGCTACCGTGTGCTAGTTCTGGTGGATGCGGATAAGCCGCCCACCCCGGCGACGGTCGAGGCCTTCCAGGCCGCGGGTGGAGAACATATCACCTGGCGAGCCGGTCGCGCGCTGGAGGATGAGCTGTTTATGAGCCTGCCGGATGCAGGCGTCGACGCGCTGCTTCAGCGAGGCATTGAGCTTATGGAGGAGGAACTGGTGGCGGCACATATCCAGACGCAGTCCAACGGTCAGGTAACGCTTGCTCAGATCCGGCAGCAGCGCCGGTTGAATGGCACCCCTTATTCCCTAGAAATACGACAATTATTGGGGATCGCTTCTCGTCATCGACGAAATGGGTGGTTTAAATCGGTGACCCGGTATGAGGATGTGGCGCACGATATCCTTGGCCCTCATCTTCCCGCCTCCGATGCCGGGTTCCAGGCGCTGATTAACCGGCTTTACGGGTGGGCCCATGCCGCCTGACTACAACCTGCTGGAATATCATCGGGGGGCGATTACGGCCCCGGCCGGGTGCGGTAAAACACAAATCATCGCGGATACCCTGACCCTGTATACGGGGGCCAGGCCGGTACTTATTCTCACGCACACCAACGCGGGTGTGACAACACTGCGTCTGCGTATGCAACGCGCCGGTGTTACTGCTGCGACCTACCGTATCGCCACCATTGATGGATTTGCCATGCGTCTGGTTGCGATGTTTCCGGCGCGCAGTGGGCTCAACGTTGAGGTTCTTCAACTGCGCAATCGCGGGGCTGACTATCCCGCTATACGGCTGGCTGCCTGCCAGCTGCTGCAGGGAGGGCATCTCGATGATGTTCTGGCGGCCAGTTACGCTCACCTCATCGTGGATGAATACCAGGACTGCAACCTGGTGCAACATGCACTGGTAACCGCGTTATCAACGGTGCTGCCCGCCTGTGTACTGGGTGACCCCATGCAGGCCATTTTTGGCTTTAGGGGTAACCAGCTCGTGGACTGGGATACACATGTACTCGCTCACTTTCCACTGATTGGTGAGCTCAATCATCCATGGCGCTGGGCTAACGCAGGGTCGCCGGAGCTCGGTCGCTGGCTTCTGGACTGCCGGCGGATGTTGCTGAATGGTAACGCCATTGACCTTCGCCAGGTGCCTGCCGGGGTGACCTGGGTACCGTTACAGGCAGAAACCGCTGTTCAGCAGCGTCTTACTGCCGCCCTGACGCGCGCGGTCACCGCGAACGGGCAGGTACTGGTGATTGGAAACAGCTACGACACACGCGGGCGTCAGCAGATGGCCAGCCAGATCCCGGGGGCAACGACCGTCGAAGCCGTAGATTTGGTCGACCTTACCGACTTTGGTGCAGCGTTTAACCTGGAAGCTGCTGATGCGTTGACGCGCCCGGTGCAGTTTGCCGCAGACGTCATGACCCAGGTTGGCCCCGCAGCATTGCTGCCCCGCCTGGAAACGCTACGAAGAGGGCGAGCCCGCAACCCGCCGACGGTTGCCGAAGCGGCGTTAGTGGCATTTGCGGAGAGACCAGGTTTTATGCTGGCCGCAGAGGCGCTGCGCCTTTTGACCCGTCAGGACAATGCGCGGGTCTATCGGCCAGAGGTTTTGCGCTGTTGTTTGCGCGCCCTGCAGTCGGCTGCTGCTGGAGGCTGCACTTTTGCAGACGCCACGGTAAACGAGCGCGAACGCAATCGCCACGAGAGTCGACCCCTGGCCCGGCGTGTAATCGGCAGCACATTGTTGCTAAAGGGGCTGGAAGGGGAGGTGGCAGTCATCACATCCCCGGAAGAGATGGATGCACGACACCTCTATGTCGCTATGACGCGGGGATCTTCGCGGCTGGTTGTGTGCTCGCTAACTCCCATATTGGCGGCCCGCTAACTCCGATGCAAAGCGCCCTTGCTCGCAAATCGCACCTTCCTTAGGGGCAGTGCCTGACGTACAGCCCTATCAAATAGCCTGGCTTCTATCACCATTCTTCACGCCTTGCCGGTGAATCAAACTCCTTTTCAACCAAATTTGAAGCCTTTGTATAAGTTGAAATAGGTCCAGAACTAAGCGAAATCTCCACTCCTAAAGTATTTAACACGTTGTATAGACGCTGAAAACTTGCTTTTGAAGGGTTTGCCTCAAGTCGAGCATGGGGTCAGTTTGGATATCGAAAATTATTGTACGTTAAGGTTATTTTTTGACCTTCCTACTTTAGCTGGCCTCAGCCGACGAAACTTGCCGGAAGCCGGTATCCGGTTACTCTTCCAGATATAATCGCCTGTCAGATTGATGTGTTCCCAGCCTAGCGGGGACAAATGCGACAGCAGTTGCTCGTTGATCTTCACCCCTTTACGCTTCAGGGCATCGACCGCTCTTTCCATATAGACGGTATTCCACAGCGAGATAGCTGCCGTCAGCAGCGTCAGTCCACTGGCGCGGTAACTCTGATTTTCCGGTTTTCGGTCCCTGATTTCACCCAGCCGATGCAGGAATACCGCACGCGCCAGCGCGTTACGGGCTTCTCCTTTATTCAGTCCCGCCTGTACCCGCCGACGAAGTGCCGGATCGCGGAACCAGTCGAGCATAAACAGCGTTCGTTCAATACGGCCGATTTCTCTCAGTGCTTTGGCAAGTCCGTTTTGCTTGGGGTAGCTGGCTAGCTTTTTCAGCATCAGGGATGCTGTCACGGTTCCCTGCTTTATCGAGGTTGCCAACCGCAACACTTCACGCCAGTGAATTTCGATCTCTTTCAAATTCAGGCTGGTCGTTGATATCAGTGACTGAAGTGCCGGGTACTGGTCTGCTTTCCCTTTGATAAACAGTTTCTTGTCGTGGAGATCCCTGATTCGCGGACAGAACGCAAAGCCCAGCAGATGCATCAGGGCAAAGGCATGATCTGTGAAACCCGCGGTATCGGTGTAATGCTCCCTGATTTCCAGGTCGCTTTCGTGGTACAGCAAACCATCGAGAACATGGGTTGAATCCCTGACCCGACTGATTATGCAGGTGTAAAACGGGCTGTATTGATCCGAAATATGGGTATAAAACTGACGTCCAGGCTCCTGCCCATATTTCGGGTTAACCTGCCCTGCGTAGCGGCCTGAGCTGCCTGTTCTGAAATTCTGTCCATCTGATGATGACGTTGTCCCGTCTCCCCAGAATGCCGCCAGTGGTCTTTTCCCCTGCGCATTTACCAGCTCTGCAAGAGCGGCTGAATAGGTTTCATCGCGGATGTACCATGCCTGAATATCTTCGAGTGATGATTTGGTGCTCCCGGGGCAGGCTTCTGCCATTTTGGTCAGGCCAAGATTGATGCCATCCGCAAGAATGGTGGTGAGGAGCAGGCAGGTATCGGGACGGGTAATATCATTTTTTATATGCGAAAAATGTCGGGTAAACGTCGTCCAGCTGTTTACCTCATCGAGGATTTCCGTGATTTTAGGACGCGGTAGCATGCTGTAAACCAGTTCTGCCAGCGGTGAAACCTGCACCGGAACACAGTTATCCAGCGGAGAGATTTTTACGCCTTTGTCGGATATTTCCACATCGGGCAGTTCACCAAGGGCAGCCATGGCATTGACCTCTTCAAGTCTGGACTGAAGCAGGGTCATACGGCTGGTAATGTACTCATGATAATCAGCAGATACGGGCAGCGGCAGCGCCGGAGTGAGTTTGTCAAAGTCCTTTTCGGGTATGAGGTAATCATCAAAATTTTTGTAGCGGCGCGAGCCTTTAACCCAGATATCCCCGGAGCGCAACGCCCCCTTAAGCTCGCTGAGCGCACAAAATTCATAGTACTGCCGGTCAATACCCGCAGGTGTAATAACCACCTTGCGCCAGCTTTCAGGGACAAACTCAAGCGGCGCTGTCGCCGGAACTTTACGTGACTGCTTCCGGTACATATCCTTGATCACAACCAGCGCATCAGCCAGAGGTTGCGCTGCCGGGGTGGCGACTAACTGTAAAGCGGACAACATGCGCGGGGCATATTTCCGTAATGTGCTGTATTTCTCAGTAATAATATGCAGCGGGTCAAAATTATTTTTTCTGGCGAGATGGCGTGTTTCCTCCAGACTGGCGACAAATTCAGGCCACGGGAGTATGTTTTCTATTGCGAGCCATGGATCGCCACCGGAATCGCGGGCATCAGACAGTGCCTGACCGACATCGATGTACTGCCTCAGTTTGGACTGGATCAGCTTTCCGGTCTGCTGAAGGCGCTCAGCCTGTGTTCTTTTGGCTTTGCTGAAAAGGCTGTTCAGCATTCGCTCATGCAGCTCAATCACTTCGTCTGTCAGTGTGGCTCTGGCTTCTTCCAGCACGCACACCAGGATCGCATGACGGCGGGCTGCTGAAAATCGGGTCAAATCCCGGCTACTCATCTTTCGGCCTTCCCGCGCCAGTTTCAGCAACCGGTTCTGGTGAATGGTACGATCTATACCTTCAGGTAGTGCCAGCGATTCAATGCTGCTGAGCCGATCGAGGTGTTGCAGCACGTTCTTACCATTGATTTTACCCGGCGGTTGCAGAAGCCATGTCAGCCTGGAAGGCTGATTATCTGATGACTCAAGTAAACGATCCAGGGCATCCCTGTGAGCCGGAGTTAACGGGGCATTCAGGGTCTGAAATACGATTTTATCGCCGCCAGCCATGGCCTCCGCACAGGTACGTTCCACGACATCAATCGCGGGGATTATCACGTTGTTCTGCCGGAGCCAGACCAGTAACTCTTCGGCCAGGAGAATACCTTTATCGGTGCGCGTCGCCATCGGCAACAGGTGTGTAATACAGTCCTGCTGTATTTTACCGGTGAACGCCTTTACGCCAAGATAGCGGTACAGTTCGGTTAAATGCTCACGCCGTGTCGTATCCCTGCCGGAAAGGTAAGCAGGCCAGAGATCCCCGGTAAGCTTTAGCCTGCTGGCGATATGCTTCAGCAGCGCATCAGAGGGTGGGATTTTTTTATCCGGGGCAAAGCCGACATTTTTCAGATAGCAAAGAAGGACGGCAAAACCAAAACGGCTGGCAGGTTTACGGTGGGCACTGATAAGTGCCAAATCATGTTCACTGAAATACGCCATCCGGGTCAGCGTTAACTCATCATCCGGTAATGCCAGTAATGATTCTCTTTCCGACAGCGAAAGAATCTGCCTCCTTGCCATATAGTTTCCCTCGTAAATTATTTGATGCGGTATTTTTAACAAAAATGGTTATCGCATAAGGGTACACCCTGACGCTACAACCAAAACGTGACGGCACACAATGAATGACATAACCTATATGCGATAGAGTAAATGCAATAATCTAAATGCGATAATGCGGTGGAAAAATGTTCATCAGAGCTTATTTGAGGGCATCGACGGAAGATCAGTTCGCCGATCGGGCAAAAGAGATGCTGGAGCAGTTCGTTCAGGAACGGGGGCATAAAATTGCCAGCTACTACCGGGAGAATATCAGCGGTACAAAACTTGACCGCCCGGAACTGAAACGCTTACTGATGGACAGTCACCGTAATGATATTTTGCTGGTCGAGCAGATAGACCGCCTGACCCGACTGAGTAACAGCGACTGGATAACGTTGAAAAAGCAGATAGAACAACACGAACTGCGGATTGTCAGCCTGGATGTCCCCACCTCATGGCAGGCGCTGTCAGATAAAGACCCTTCACAGGCAGACCCAATCACCCACGCCGTGATAACTGCCATTAATAACATGCTTATCGATCTGATGGCCGCGATGTCGCATAAAGACTGGCTGAGCCGCCGCCAGCGGCAAAAACAAGGAATTGAACGCGCACATACGCTGGGTAAATACCGGGGAAAACAGGCCGATCAGGAACGGCATCAAAAAGTCCTGTACTACCGGCAGGTCAAGAAACTGAGTATCCGTGAAACGGCAGATGCAACAGGGTACAGCCCCTCCCAGATATGCCGCATTCAGGCACTGCACCGACAGTCAGAATCGTGAGATTTTGGTTACGCAGGTATGCAGAGCAGAATTTATAATCTATTTCATTCAGAGTGATTAAATGGATTACAGAAGCTAAAAGGTCTTCTTTTTTCAACATGAAAGCAGAAGACCCTTATTATATTTATTAAAAAAGCAATTGAGTCAGATAACCCATAAGTATGGCCATACCCAGGATAACCGTCAGAAACGCCACTATCATGGGCATTCTGAACATGGATTTAAGCAGGATCACCTCTGTTAAACTGGCTCCTGCACTACCGATGATCAGTGCCATTAACGCCCCGAGTCCCATTCCTTTTGCCATCAGTACCGATGCAAGCGGTATCACTGCTTCTGCCCGAATATACAGAGGAATACCCACAACAGCGCTGAGAGGAATGGCTAACGGATTATCCGTACCCGCATGAGCGGCAATCCACTCTGAGGGGATAAAGCCATAAATAAATGAACCAATGAAAACACCCAGTAAAAGATATGGCAGAACATCCTTAAACTGCTGTATGGCATCTTTCATTGCTAACTTTATTGGTGCGGAGGAAGTATTCTTTGTGAAATTTACACTCCCCACAGTCTCGCCACTGCAACAGCTAACAACCGGTTGTTCAGATGATATTGATGTGCAACACGCTGCTACGCTTTGCGCGTTCTTTACCGTCTTTAAATTAATTATGGGTTTTGCTGATGAAGTACAGCAGCTCGTTTTTGCAGGCGATTGTGTCGAATTAGTGCTGCAACAACTGGAACTTGCCGAAGTTTTTGCCGAAACTTCGGAATCATCGCATTTAGTGGCACAACTACTTGATGTTGAGTTTTTATGATCAACAATATGGCGTTCAAATCCCAAAGAATCCAATACGATACTGGCAAGGACTGAGACTGCGGCAGCGATGAAGGCGTACAGCAATGTCACCTTCCAGCCGAAGGTCACCCACATCAAACCCACGATAATGGGATTAAGTAGCGGTGAGACAAACAAAAAAGTGAGTGTCGGACCGAACCCTGCTTTTGCCGACAACAACCCGCGTAACATCGGGATGGTTGAGCAACTACAGAAAGGGGTAACTGCGCCCAGCAGTGAGGCCAGCAGGTAACCTTTACCTTTTCGCGCCCCCATCATCTGCTGGATTTTATGGTCCGGGATCTTTTGTCGAATCAGACTCACACCGGCACTGATGACAATAAACAGCACTGATAGCTCGACGGCCAGGAACAGAAACATCCCTGCGGCATCTTGCAGCATAGACAACCAACTATTCATGATAAACCTCCTTGACAAAATCTATATTTCCAGAATAATCGAATTATGTTTCTAGTCAAGATATTTCTGGTAATATCGAAATATCAATTCATCAGAGGGATGTAACATGCAACTGGAAGAAGTCGCCAAGGCATTGAAAGAGTTAGGTCATCCGACCCGTTTGTTCATATTTAAGCATCTTGTCAAAGCCGGAGAACAAGGTCTGCCCGTGGGTGATTTACAAAAACAGCTTGGCATTCCTGCATCAACGTTAAGCCACCATATCTCAGCACTGGTATCGGTAGGACTCGTCAAACAGAATCGGGAAAGTCGCACGCTTATGTGCGTCTCTCAATACGAAATTCTGGAAGCGATCATTGAATTCTTGCGTGAAGAGTGTTGCGTAAACAGCAAAAACTGATGAAACAAGACTCCGCTGGAGTAAATAGCTAAGTAGTTAAGCGCTCATACCGTCATGATTGACGCGTGCTGCATCGGCTCGCATGAATCTAATCATGCTAATTTCATGAATCTATATGGAAAATTAAAAAATGAATACATTAAATAATATAGTTCCAGATTTATTCGATGCTGCGGTCACAGAGGAAAAACTGGGGGTACCGGCAGTATCTCACCCCCCTCGTATACTCATGCTGTATGGCTCTGTTCGTGAGCGTTCCTACAGTCGCCTGGCCACCGAGGAAGCAGCTCGTTTGTTAACTGCTATGGGTGCAGAAGTTCGCATCTTCAATCCATCAGGCCTTCCCCTTCCTGATGATGCTCCGGAGTCACATCCAAAAGTCATGGAGTTACGTGAACTGGTTCGCTGGTCTGAAGGGATGGAGTGGTGTTCTCCGGAACGGCACGGAGCGATGACCGGTATTATGAAGGCACAAATTGACTGGATACCGTTATCGGAAGGTGCGGTTCGACCATCTCAGGGGAAAACGGTGGCTGTCATGCAGGTATGTGGAGGTTCCCAGTCATTCAACACCGTCAATCAGATGCGTGTTCTTGGTCGCTGGATGAGAATGATCACTATTCCGAACCAATCCTCGGTGGCAAAAGCCTGGCAGGAATTTGATGAAGGTGGACGAATGAAACCATCATCATATTACGACCGCATCGTGGATGTGATGGAAGAGCTGATGAAGTTTACCTTGCTGACCCGGGGAAATGCAGCCTATCTTGTTGATCGTTATAGTGAACGAAAAGAATCAGCAGAAGCACTTTCCAGGCGAGTAAATCAGAGCAAGATTTGAAGTTGGTATGGCGAACAATGACAGCATTAGCATCAGCCAGGTCATTCTCAACATTCCTGATGGCGAGCGGGTCCATCTGCAGGAAGAAATGGCAACTTAATGATTAAGGGGGCAAATGCCCCCTTAATGTTTATTTCAGTCGTTTACCTGTTTCATCAACAACTTTTTCACCATCTTCCTTGGCGAATGCCCCTTTTTGCGCATCTGTCAGGATATCCAGCACCACTTCAGACGGGCGGCACAGGCGGGTACCCAGCGGCGTCACCACAATCGGGCGGTTAATCAGAATGGGATGTTGCAGCATAAAGTCGATGAGCTGATCGTCAGTAAATTTATCTTCCGAGAGCCCCAGTTCTTCATAAGGTTCAACGTTTTTGCGCAGCAATGATCGTACCGTGATCCCCATATCAGCGATGAGTTTGACCAGTTCATCGCGTGAAGGTGGGGTCTCAAGGTAGAGAATCACGGTCGGTTCAGTACCGCTGTTACGGATCATCTCCAGCGTGTTACGCGAGGTGCCGCAGGCCGGGTTGTGATAAATGGTGATGTTGCTCATATCAGTTTCTCATTACAAAGTGACAGAGAGACGTAGCGCCAGCGCAGCCAGCGTTACAAACAGCACAGGCAGGGTCATGATAATCCCGGTGCGGAAGTAATATCCCCACGTGATTGTCATATTCTTCTGTGAAAGTACGTGCAGCCAGAGCAGCGTTGCCAGGCTACCAATAGGGGTAATTTTCGGTCCCAGATCGCAGCCAATGACGTTGGCATAAATCATCGCCTCTTTGATAACACCGGTCGCGGCGCTGCCATCAATCGACAATGCGCCAACCAGTACGGTAGGCATATTGTTCATAATGGAAGACAGGAATGCGGTCAGGAATCCGGTGCCAAATGTCGCAGCCCACAGTCCCTTATCCGCCAGTACGTTCAGCACGTCGGAGAGATAATCCGTCAGACCGGCGTTGCGCAACCCATAGACCACCAGATACATCCCCAGCGAGAAGATCACAATCTGCCAGGGCGCGCCGTGCAGCACTTTACCGGTATTAATCGCATGACCTTTTTTAGCCACCGCAAACAAAATGACTGCACCCACTGCTGCAATCGCGCTCACAGGAATACCGAGTGGCTCGAGGACAAAAAAACCGACTAACAGAAGGATTAAGACTATCCAGCCGGTTCTGAACGTCGCCGGGTCTTTAATGGCTTTTGCCGGTTCTTTCAGTCGCGCCAGATCATAAGTAGGCGGGATATCCTTGCGGAAAAACAGATGCAGCATCACCAGTGTGGCAATAATCGCAGCAATATCTACTGGCACCATTACCGAGGCATATTCAGTGAATCCCAGATGGAAGAAATCCGCCGAAACGATGTTGACCAGGTTCGAGACGATAAGCGGCAAACTGGCGGTATCAGCAATGAAGCCAGCCGCCATCACGAACGCCAGTGTGGTGCTTTTACTGAAACCCAGCGCCAGCAGCATGGCGATAACGATAGGTGTCAGAATAAGCGCCGCGCCATCGTTGGCGAACAACGCCGCCACCGCCGCCCCAAGCAATACGATATACGTAAACAGCAGGCGACCACGACCATTCCCCCAGCGGGAAACGTGCAGTGCCGCCCATTCGAAAAAGCCGGACTCATCCAGCAACAGACTGATGATAATGACGGCGATAAACGTTGCCGTCGCGTTCCAGACGATATTCCACACCACCGGAATATCAGCAATGTGTATCACACCCGACGCCAGAGCCAGTACGGCACCCAGCGTTGCGCTCCAGCCAATCCCTAATCCTTTCGGCTGCCAGATAACCAACACGATGGTCAGGATAAAAATGGCTCCTGCCAGTAACATAAAACCTCCTGACAGGGCAGCAATGCTGCCCTGCGTGATGACAATAAATTAACCAGCGAGTTGTTTGAGTTTGTCGATGCCGGTCGGCTCTGACGCCAGTACAGGAACAAGTGCGACACGGCTGGCGTGCCGGAGTTTAACGCTCTCGATCTGCGGACGTTCTTGTTGTGCTCGCAGACGAAGCAGCGGCGAACGGGTATCCGCGATGGAAAGGCTGTTATTGATAATCCAGCCCCAAGGGTGAATGCCTGCACGCTCAAGATCGGCCTGTAAATTTGCCGCCTCAAGCACGGGCGTGGTTTCCGGCAGCGTCACCAGTAACACTTTGGTTCGCTCCGGGTCCTGAAGTTGCATCATCGGTGTGGTGAAATCCCCCTTATCGCCCATTTTCTTCGCAATCTCGCGGTGATACGCGCCTGTAGCATCCAGCAGCAATAGAGTGTGCCCGGTCGGTGCCGTATCCATCACCACGAAGCGCTTACCCGCTTCACGAATCACCCGTGAAAAGGCCTGGAAAACGGCAATTTCCTCGGTGCAGGGTGAGCGTAAGTCTTCTTCCAGCAGGAGTTTCCCCGCTTCGTCCAGTTCTTTTCCCTTTGTTTCAAGAACATGCTGACGATAGCGTTCCGTTTCCTCTTGAGGATCGATCCTGCTGACCTGCAGGTTGTTAAGGCTACCGTTCAGGGTTGTGCTGAGATGCGCCGCAGGGTCAGATGTTGTCAGATGGACATCAAATCCCATTTCGGCCAGCCTGACGGCAATGGCTGCAGCCATCGTGGTTTTCCCCACGCCACCTTTACCCATCAGCATGATCAGGCCATGCTCATTACGGGCAATATCATCGACCAACGCAGAAAGTGACGGAATGTCAGGGCGCTGTTGAACGTATTCTTCAGGTGATGACGCCGCTACAGGCTGAGTAGAGAGAAGCCCGCTGAGTGCAGACACGCCGACCATATTGACCGGCTGGAGGAATAACGTGTCAGTGGGCAGACCGGAAAGTTCAGAGGGAAGATTGGCCAGCGCCTCCTGTTCACGGTCCCATATTGCAGCAGCCAGTGTATCGTTTGCCGCTTCAGTTTTAGGCAGAACGCCATTAATAACCAGGTACTGATTTTTAAGGCCGATTGCGGCAAGTTCCAGATGAGTCCGGGCGATTTCCTGCAACGTGGATTTTTGCAGACGAGCAACTAATACCAGTCGGGTACGCTTTGGATCAGACAACGCTTCAACGGCATGGGCATACTGTTCACGCTGCTTTTCCAGCCCCGCCATTGGGCCGAGACAGGACGCGCCCTCGGGATTGCTGTCAATAAAGCTACTCCAGGCGCCCGGCAACTGAAGAAGGCGAATGGTGTGACCCGTCGGCGCGGTATCAAAAATGATATGGTCAAACCGCGTCAGCAGAGAGGCATCTGTCAGTAATCCGGTAAATTCATCAAAAGCCGCAATCTCTGTTGTGCATGCACCTGACAGTTGTTCGTTGATGCTGGAAACAACGTCATCAGGCAGGACGCCTTTAATAGGGTCAACGATTCTGGCCCGGTACTGTTGTGCAGCGGCCTGAGGATCAATCTCAAGAGCCGACAATCCAGGAACAGAGGCTATTGGCTGAATGGTATTGCCAATCGTCTGGCTAAACACCTGGCCTACGTTTGAGGCCGGATCGGTACTGACCAGCAGCACCCGTTTCCCCTGTTCTGCCAGACGGATCGCCGTGGCGCAGGAAATAGAGGTTTTACCAACGCCTCCTTTACCAGTAAAAAACAGATAAGGGGGGATATTCTGTAAGAATTTCATATGTCCTCCTGACATACTTAACAACAAGAAGTATTACCACCACAGCAGCTTGTTGGCGCTAATCCCACTTTCTCCAGTGGAATGCTAAACCAGCGAGCCAGCTCAGCGCGTTTCGGGTAACGCCCGGCCATCACTGTTTCGCCATCCAGTAACAACAATGGCAAACCTTCTGCCCCGGAAGCCTCAATAAACGCTTTGACCTTCTCGTTCTGTACAAAGCTCATCGGCTGTTGTGCGAGATTGAAACGCTCAATTTGTACACCACGTTGTTTGAGCCATTGCACATCCGCAGAAAAATCGACCAGAGCCTGATCAACATCTGTACCGCAGACGCCGGTGCTGCAGCACATCGCCGGGTCAAATACCGTTAACGTTTTCATTTCAATACCTCATATTTGATAAAGCATATATGTTAAGGCAAATTTTTTAGATGCAGACAGCCTTACTGCTACCGGAGCAGTTAACTGAAGCCAGCTTGCGGGCGATGGCCTGAACGTCGTCCTGTTGGCTTAACCAGGCCTGCTCAATAATCTGAGCAGCCCATGAAGGAATATGTGGTGATAAGCGGTAGTGAACCCATTTTCCTTGTTTACGATCCAGAAGAATTCCACTTTCCCGCAGCATTGCAAGATGACGGGAGATTTTGGGCTGCGATTGATCCAGTGTCATGCAAAGATCACACACGCACAACTCTCCCATCTCCCTGAGCAGCAACACGATACCCAAACGGGTTTCATCGGACAGGTTTTTAAATAACTGAAGTGGTGTTAGTTGCAACATTTCCCTCTCCTTTGTAGAAAACAAGTATCCCTCTACTCTGATATTAAGTCAAACAACACATAACCAAAAACATATGTGATAAATCTCACTATTACCTTAAGGTTGGTGCGCTAACTCGGAGGTCAGATGCAAGATTGAACACCAGAGACTGGTATTGACTTCTTATCTGTTTCCGCTGGGGTGGGAACACATCATATCTGAGGGGGGAGGAGATAACGTCTGGAGTTCCAATATTTAATCGAGGGTTTTGAGATTAATTTTTAGCCTTAACGTACAATAATTTTCGATATCCAAACTGACCCCAGCATAAGTCTGCTGAGTGACACCCAACCTGGCGGATAATTCTCTTTGAGTTAATCCTTTTGATTTACGAAAACCAATTAAAAGTGGCCGTAACTGGCTAAGAAGTCTGACCGGGAAAACATTATCCATAAGTAGGTGACCATGTCGATTATTTAAAATAAGTCCACTTTGCGTAAAAATAACAGCCTTCAGGGTGTTTTTTTACTTTACAGCTTTTAAGGTGTAAGGATGAACTCGTTGTTTAATTTGTTGCATTAAAGTGTTAAAGGTTGCATCTGGGACTGACTAAGATTATATTTTTCAGGACTAGCATATAGTGGTACGCGCTGCTAACACTCATATTAGTGAGGCTTATCAGTGCATGAAGGGAGAGGGCAGGGTAGGCTTTGCCCTCTCTTTTTCATGACTGCATTAAACTTCAAATTCTTTTTAAAACTCATTGCCTTATTGCGATATTTTTATTAACAATCCCAATCAGTGTGTTTATTTTTTCATTTATCTTAATATGTCTTCTATCTTGCTCAAGAGAAAGTTTTCTGAATTCATTTTCCCTGCTCGGCACGGCAATTATCAATTCTTCATAAATTTCTTTTGCTCCTGACACTTTTTCCAATTCACTGCTGTATTTTTCAATGAGAGATCTTATTTGAATGTTTACATCACTGTGTTCATGGCTGGTAGCACTTGAAAATTGAAGGGAGGTTTTTTGGCTTACCTCAATTAATTGCACATTTTCTTTTGCTATATTGAATTCTGATGTGATTGAGTATAAATATTGATACACGCCTGATTTTCTTACTTTATTTAATAATCCTTTTTTAACTAGATATTGAATTTGGTTATAAGAAAAAGCTTTTGCCTTTCGATAAGTTTTCGGGAGTGAGAATCGCTCGACAAGAATTTTTGCTACATCATTACTGGTGAAGTTATCCTTGCAAATGTGGATTATTGCAGAAAATATGTACGACTCAGGGTTGGATACTCGACTATTCATATGACTAAAACAATGCAGTTAACTTAGGATTGCTAAGTATACAACAATGACAGATACTTAGACAATCTAAGCATTCGAGGCCAATGAAGATGAATCAGTGTCTGAAAAAAATCCGATACCAGAACGACTTAAGGAAGCGAGATGCAGGGCGGGTTTATCACAGCGCTCACTGGGCCTCCTTGTTGGGTTTGATCCCGCTTCGGCTAGCAGTCGTATGAATCATTATGAGAAAGGGCGGCATGTCCCCGATATTGATACGCTCCGACGGATGGCGTCAGAGTTAAACGTGCCGTTAAACTACTTTTTTTGTGATGATCAGACCACAGCAGAACTTGCATTACTCATATCCCGGATGACAGAAGAAGAGCGAAGTAATCTTATCGAAGCACTCAAAACGTCTTCAGGTGTAAAACATGGTGGTAACAACTGATGTTCTACAAAAGGCTATTGATCTTTTAGAAGGTAACGAAAGTGCAGCATTAAACTGGTGTAAAGAGCCAAATCGCCATTAGAATGGAAGACTCCCTTCGACATAAAGGACATAGAAGAGGGAGTATTGATAATTAGTGCGCTAATTTTACGAATAGAGTAGGCCGTTTACTCATTAGCTCATTCTTGAATTTCTTTTGCGCTCAGCAAGTTCTCGAATGAGATCGTCTGCAAGCATGTCCTCTACTTTGATAGGAGTTGCGTTGTCGATATACTCAATGATGTCGGCGAGCGCCAGTACATTTCGTTCATATTTAGCTTTCAATGCTATAATTTCAGCATCAAGACGATTTGCCTTACTTATATAAGCAGCGCCGGTTCGCCCCATAGCCAATTTAGCCTTTTCATCTGTAGTCAACTCTCGTTTACCATCTTCGTAGTTGTTATGCTGGCGAAGCCTGTAATTATTGATGATAATTTTTCGAGAGGTGAGGGTACTAATGCCACCTTTAACTATTCCTTTGGCTTTAAGACGGGCATGTAACGTGGATGGTTGAATTGGGGATTTTTCCAGTCCCTCTTGCACCATGGCTTGTAGCTCGGCTTTGATGTAAGCATCAAGTTCCTTACCCTGAATGACTTTATCGTCTGCATTGCGACTGCGCGGGGTCTTAGCCATTATTATTTCTCTCTATACGTTTCTGTTCAATAAAGAAAAGATCAGCTAGGGTTTTTGGGGTTTTGCCAATTAGCATTTGTTTATTAATTCGCTCAATAACTTTATATAATGGGTTGTTCAGATCATCAGAAAACAGGGAAACCAATTTTTTCTCGCCTTGAACCTTTATAGCATCAGCTTCAAGAGCCTCGAGCACGATGAGAGCTTCTTCCTGTTCTTTTAAAGCCAGCATGAAGCCTGGATTCACTATAGTCAACTTACGGAGTTGAATGATTTCTTTTCGCTTGTTTGATAAACGTCGTGATGCTTCTTCCGCTTCGCCAAGACGACCTGTAAGAGTGAAGTAGCCACAAGGTAGACCAGACTGACACTTAAGCGCATGAGGACAACCCCACCGAGCTACATCTCTCGTACAGGCTCCAAATCCAAGAGGATGCAGTTTTGCATGGCGTTGAAGCAGTGATTTCGCCTTATCAGCCAAATTTTGTTGTACTAACTTGTCATGTGCACGTTTTAGTTCAGGCAGAAAGTTATCAGACATTGTGCCAGTTATATAGTCAACAACCTCAGCAGTTGTTTCACCAAAAGTCTGCATGTTCTGCTTCAGATTATGCTCGGTATTGAGCTCAGGATTTATCATTAGTGAGGTTGTTAATTTAACGTTTGCAACACCTGTATTTTTTACCGTCTTGGAAGACCGTGATAGAGCTGCCATTCTGCGGCTAACCTCAGTTCTGGGGGAGGGTAGGTTGACCGGAATGCAGGGCTTCTGCTGCGTAGTAAAGAGTGAAAGCTGGAAACTCTTCGTGAGAGCTTGATTGTTCTCATCATAAGCCTTTTCCAGCATATTGATTGCTAGAGAAGCGGTCTGATAGGACTGTGATTCGGCCTGATGCTGATAGTGTTTATTCTGGGTGATATCAACACGCCCCATTAGGATGGCCTGAATATGATCCGTCACTCCAGCGATTGCCAAGAATGTATTTATATTATGTCTCGGTACATGCTTTTTGATAATGACACGGGATCCATCATCTTCAAAAAGATTAAAGTGATCAAAGATAGATTTTCGGTTTTGTGTTCCGCCTAACCATGCTTCTATTGAGTTTTCATCAAGTGGAAAAATATGTTGCAATGAAACAAAATCTTTACCAATTCCAAATGCACCTTCCGGCATGATGAACATCAGGTCTTCATAATTGAAGTGTACCCAGTCACCATTGTTTTTGGCTGAAATTATGCACTGGTGCCCAGGCTCAAAGTTTTTTGCTTGAGCGTAACGCTGATAGACATAATCATTCAACTGTTCTTTAGTGAAGTACCAGCTGTTCTTCTGTTTATGAACGGGTATTACCTTAGGTTTATGTCCGCTAAAGTTCGCAATGGAATTCCGAATACTCTTTCCAAGATCGTTCCTGGAGCCACCAGAACCACTAAACATGATGTCTTCAAGATAATTTTGCTCAATCCATTCATCAGGAAAATCAGCGATCTTACCTGGGAGCATGTTAGTGAAATTAGAATCTCTGAAGCCCTGAATCGTTTTACGGAACCCAGAGGTCAATTCTTGCACAGATTTATAAATCATCTCAACGACAGAATAAGTGCTTGGCGCCAGCCAATGGATCCGCCATCCAGCCTTTTTTGCACCAAGATACTCAATACCCAACCTGTAAGTAGGCCAGTCTTGATCTATTGCGTGCTGACGTTTTTCTTTATCCGTAATTTCTCGCTTAACCAAAGAAGTCATTTTCAGCAACATTATTTCCTGGAAACGGAAACCGCAAATAATTGTGAGTAACAACATATTGTAAAAGATACGCTGATAACTATTCTCAGCTAAAGCGATCAACTCAATAACACACATAAATGCACGGATTGATATGAGTCTTTCATCATCAGTTTGATCAGGGGTGGCTTCTTGCGCTTTCTTCCTTTCTTTAGTGCTGTTAGAACCATTTCGATAAGGAAACTTATTTTTTACTTCAATATTAACTAAGAAAAGATCATATTGACGTAGTAAATCAATGGCCTTTACTGCAATATCGCAATAGTCGCTGACATTATCAGGACTGTCAGAATTCTCATGATGCCGCTCCATCGCTGCATGAATAATATCGGAAGTCAGATACATTGGGTGCGTTTGACTTGTTTTATTTACCATTTCCCAATACCAGCGCTTCATCACCTGTAATGGTTTGTCTAGTGTAGAACCTGATGGTAATCCGCCAGTGATACACACCAGATGCATGTGATAAGCTCGCATAAAATCCTGAAATTCCGAAGAAATATTCATTTGTGAGAGCCCCTTAACACGACTAGAAACTTCGTCCCACTTAAAGCCGCGATCTTTTGTTTCTTTAAGCCATGCAACACCTTTCTCACCAAAATGCCAGGAGCCGGCATTCCACTCCAGTTGTCCAACAGCATTGTAGGCAACAAGACGCTCTTCAAATTTTGCTTTATATTTCTCTATATAAATAAGAAGATTATCCGCCTGTTTATTAAGTATTGTTATTTGCGTAGTCATCGTTTAGATAGCCCTCCGTAAGTTTGCTATTTCAATGCGAGCCATAACCTGATTTACATGCTGTTTCCGCCGTACTAATTCCTTGAGAAGTGGATGATTTAAAACGCCAGCATCATCGGCAACATCACGGACATTTTTGATTTCATCATTCAGCGAAAGAAATACTTTTTTGTGGTCTCCATCTATAAATGGTTTGAAATACAGGCAACCGTAACATCCACGACCCTGTGCAAAGGGGCACATGTCTTCTTCATAATTACATCCACCGAGATGGTAGTGAAGTTGCCCACCAATTGACCCTGCAACACTGCGGCCTTCCCATTCGCTGCTGTGAACCAAATTCCCAGTCAACATGAGTGCCATCATGTTCTTAAACACAGGGTTGCGACCCAAAGCTGCCTCACGAATATCAGCCAGCTCAGGAGTGGCTGCAATGTATCGATCTGCAACAACATAAGAGGATTGACCCAATATATAAGCTATCTCAGGAGCACTGGCACCACTCATTGCCATTGAGTGACCAACGTTGTGACGAAAGAGGCTTGCGGTATATACAGGTAGTTGATAATCATCGTTTTTTACTGCCTCCTGAATCTCCTGTGGTGAAAATCTGAAAAGCATTTTCTTTAATGACGCTTCCACCATCTTCATTGAAGATACTGTGATGGAAAACATTGGGTCGGTATCACCAATTCCAACTAGGTACTTATACAGTAAGATTAACTTTCCAAGTTCTTCCGGAATTGCGACTCGAACTCGATCGATAGTTAGTTTTGACTTTTTGGCATATGGCACAAGTACTGAATAACGCATCCCGTACTTATTCTCGGTATCAACGATAAAATCGCCTCCGGAAAGTTTACCGATCTGTACAGGTCTGGCCCCAATGTAATAAACTATGCCAATAATAATGCAGTCCCGTAATGTATCAATTTTAATGGTTTTCTTTACAGTTTCCAGATGAATGTTTTTATTTTCTTCAACATCAATTTTTGGACATAGCTTAGATGCCCAACGTTGAATGCCATTTTCTATCATTAGGCATACTTCTTCTGGTATAACGAGGTCTAGGTTTTGGTAGCGAGCCCAGTTATTGTTCCTAGGGCGTGGCACTTCCAGCAATAGATCTTCCAGCTCATTACTGTCATCCTTACTTTCGAAGAATCCACTACGATCAAGTTTTCGTAACGCATAGAGGGTGTAATAGAACTGACTGCAGTCTGAGTGATTTCGCTCAGTCTTCGCAACCAGCATTTGCATTTTTTCAATAAGGCTTTCGCGAGTGATAACCTCAATTTGTTTCAAAGTTGTTGCAACAAACTGAGCAAATTTATCAGCAACACTTGCCGAGTTCTCATTAATGTACGCGATTGTTAAGTATTTCAAGAGCTTGAGTGAAACTGGTGATAAATCACAAAAGTATTTACCATTAGAGAATAATATAGCCACATTATTACCTGAGAATCTGTATCGCCAATCATCATGTAGATATAAATATCGGTCATCAAATTCTGTTGCACTTATTAAAAACAATCGTTTAGGGATCTGAATATTTTCAATCCATTCAAGCTGTTCTTTTGTAAAGTGAAGGGGGGGGGGGTTAAATAAACCACCCCCGGTGATACCGCTCTCAGTTGAATAGATCTTTGAATGAGAAGTCTTCGTCATAAATATTATCTTCTAGCAAGTTGTAGGTTTTTCTTTGCGAAATGTTTGTTTCTGGGGAAGCTAAATGCATATCTGAATGTTTCGTACGCTTATAGTTGCTCTGGTTACTCACCACTTCAATAAACCGCTTGGCATATCTTAATGGAACTTTACTGGTCAGTGACCAGCCGCCTAAAGCACGAAGTTGTTCAATAGCTGGTTCAAGTACTCCATTCATCCTTGCTCGAATACCATAGTCTTGCGCCAGTATAAGTGATTCACTCAGGAGACTATTGTAAATAAACTCAAGAGTAATATTAGCCCAAGTATGCCGCCCAACGTGTGGTGTTATGTTAACCATATTATTAATAATTTTATTACTTTTCGTACGATAATGAGGGAATAGGGCAATGAATGCCGGATCAATTTTTTCCTTATAAAATGTTCGAATTGCATCGTAAGTTAATGGAGTTAACCTACCTGAGCCTTTAATAAAAACAAATTCATGGTCATCAATTTTTTTCTCTTCAAATAATGGGGACCGATATTGCTCCATATAAATGGTAAAAATAATGAAGTCATCTTCGGTCAGTTCGATTTGTCGCTGTGAATGCTCAGTCTTGAGTGAAGGTTGTTGTTTCCTTGGATCAACTACATCATCTGGTAGATTTTGTACAATCAGGATGAAACGAATGTTACCTCGTGAGTCTGGAAGGGTTGGCCCCACGCAATCCTTCAACAACAATTGAACTTCACCAACACGTAAGCCATAGTTAAACATTAACCGGTGGATAAGGTAGTTACGGTATTGTTGAAATCCTGAATCGAATGGGTTTTGGGGATTAACCACAGCCGTGAATAATTCGCCGGTCTCGATATCTGAAAATTCAGGAGTGGAGGGGATTAACATGTTCGTTAGTTCGACACTTTGCTGACTGGTGATACTTTTGTATCGGTGTGCGGGTTCGTTCCTGGATACATCAACTCTGTTGAAGACCTTAATTCTGTCAGCGAGATCTCTGTGGTTCGCCTGGTTAATCTGGTGAGCTTCAACAGGTGACATATCCTGGTATGCCAGATTCATATATCTATAGTTGAGATACTTAAGGAATCGGCCAACGTTTCTGACGTGGTTACCATAGGTGGACTTGTTGGTTCTGGAGAGTGCAGAATGTAAAAACCCGGTAGAGATTATGTCGGTCTCGTCACTCAGGTGCTGCTTCCCGAGCAGGTAAGTAAAGAAGCCATCAAGCTCCCTGATAAAACAGGAGATATTGTAGACAGACCGATAGAAATCGTAGTCAAATGTTCGTTTGTGCTTCTTAAAGTAATAGACGTAAAAGAAGCGCAGCGAACACAGAATGTTTTCTTGAGTCCCCAGATGTTTCTTGCTCAGTTCATTCATTCCATAAATTGTGGCGAACATGACCGGTAGGGTAGTCACATCATCAACTATGAGATGAGTTCTCTGGTTGTTCCTCGATAAATGTAAGATGGAATATGCCATGAACTTAGCGGATGCCCCGTAATTTTTGCGTTATGAAGTCATCGTAAGTCCACAACTAAACTTTGGCAACTGACTGATTCATCGGTAAGTTCCTGAAAGAGAGGAACTCATGAACCTAAGAATAAACCCACCATATTTAACATAATATACATTATGCGCACTAACGTCAGGTAACGAGGATTGTAGCCAGATTGGTGCAGTAGTTAGTTCGCATAACAGTTGGATTGTCTTGCGCCCTCTGGTGATGTTTAGCGACTCCTCTTTGAGGATGATTTTGTTCAGGGTCGCGCGGTTCAATACAATTGAGGCATCAGCGTTACTGGCCTGCACGTTAGCACTATGATTAAGCACGCCATTTTCCAGCTCCAATTGCCCTGGGCATAATCTGCTTTTGCTTTTTGCATAATGACATCAGGGCCGCCCATGTAATCAACATATTTCTTTGCCGCTTCGACGGGTGGCAATTCATCGAGGGTTGCCGGGTTGCCGTTGAACCAGCCGAGGTAAAAAACATAGGTTGCTTTCACGTCATGGCTGACAGAACCGTAATAACCGCGGCTGGCCCATGATTTTGCCAGACCGGGCGGCAACGTGAAGTTCGCCGCGATTTCATCACGGGTCAGTCCCTGGTTAGCCATGCGTAAAGTCTGATCATTAATGTAGCGATACATATCGCGCTGGCTCTTCATTAGCGTCACGACATTTTCATTGCCCCATGTTGGCCAGTGGTGTTGAGCAATAATAATGTTTGCTTTACCGCCCCAGCGACCAATCACGTCGTTGATATATTTTGACCAGGCCAACGGATCGCGAATTTTCGCACCGCGTAACGAATAGGTATTGTGCAGCGTGTGAGTCACATCTTCTGCCGCTTCAATCATGCCCTTCGCTTCTACATACCACAGCATTTCTGATGGCGCTTCCGAACCTGGAGCCATCATAAAATCGTAGGTCAGCCCGTCGATAGCTTCTTTCTGCCCGGTGTGGGTGATGTAGTTGGTAGGTTCAATCAGCGGTTGTCGTCCCAAGCCCCTCTCCAACCTGTCCTTTCGCATCGGGCTGTAATAAGTTGCCATACATATAACTGGCGCGGCGACTCATGGCATTACCTGCCTATTTCGTAAAAATAGAGCGCACTTGCATGACTGAGCGTTGAAAATAGCATCCCGGAGATGAGAATGATTTTTTTCTTCATTTGGTTACCTGCATTGATGGATAATCTTTTTGTGTAAGGAGTATGGCTAACAACGTGCCTGTCTCTCTAAAAACTATAGAGTTACCCCACTGTTTCGCAAAGATTGTCTTATTGTTTTCGGTAACATCATAATCAGGGGACTGGCGTGGTGTCGTGACAAAATCGATCCAATATTAAATTTTCAAATTCAGTACTACGACTTCACTATTACAAAACACATTTAAATCATCTGTTTTACGTAGAGTATTAAGAATAAGACTACATTGACGATCGTCACAGGGTTTGCTTACCCTCAGTGGCTTAGTTTGTTAAATAATGACCAAAATTCTTAAAGAATCATAGGTCCTCATACCTTACCACTCCTCAATACATATTGGTCTTTGAAGCATTATTTAATGGTGGGCGTCAGCACCGCGTGGTGATAATTAACTAAAGTGTAAAGAAATGAAAATTTAATACTTTCATTATAAAGTATGAGTGAAGTCGCCACAGGAAAATCCATAGTTATGATCATAACAAAAATGTCATGTGAGATAAAAACGCTACTTTTAACCCTTGCGAAGACATCGTCTTCGCAAAACTGTGTGCCCTGAGTATGTGATTAGATTCAATGGGTTAAACATACTTCCATTTTTTCAAATCTAATCAATAAGTGAGGTGAATATATTAGCACGCAAACCAGGAGAATAACTTTAATAATGACGCCAGTATTTTAACTATTTGAAGAATGGAATCTGTACACGTAATAGCACACGAGAATCAAATAAGACTCATTCTCATATCTGTTTTAGTTAGCAACAGAGATGACAGATGATAGCTAATCCAAAGTAAAGATAGGGGTAATTATTTATGGCCTCACAATATGACTTTACTGTCACACTCCACGATCTCGCTTTTATTCTTAAGCAGATCAAAATATCTGAAGCAGCAACTAATCCGGATGGTTCGATCAATGGCGATGCCCTTCGAGAGTCAGTATCCAGCCCGCTATTACCCTATGGACTGCGCACGGTAGACGGTTCGTGGAATAGCCTTTTGCCCGGCCAGGAATTATACGGCTCTGCCGACCAGACAATGCCGAGGTTAACTGCATTGAATTGGCAGGATGCCGATCTAGGCACCAGCTACTTCCAAATCGGCGGTACGGTTGTTGATGCAGACCCCCGTACTATCAGTAATTTAATATCTGATCAAACGGCCTCTAACCCTGCCGCTCAGGAGGTGTTTGACGCATTAAAGGGTGTGCCTGGTGGTGGGACCATCACCGGGGAAGGCAACACCTTAACCATCCCTAACCAGTCTCCGGATGTTGGGCTCTCCCCTGCTTTTAACGGCTGGATGACGTTCTTTGGTCAATTTTTTGACCACGGCCTGGATCTGATCCCCAAAGGTGGCAACGGGATTGTTTTCATTCCGTTGCAACCCGATGACCCGTTGTACGTGGAAGGTTCACAAACTAACTTTATGATCCTAACCCGGGCCACGGTTGATGAAAACCGTGAAACGGTCAACACGACGACGCCTTTCATTGATCAAAACCAAACCTACACCTCTCACCCTTCGCATCAGATTTTCATCCGTGAATACGTATTAATTGACGGTAAACCTGAACCTACCGGTAATTTGTTGGGCGGTGCTAACGGTGGTCTGGCGACCTGGGCTGACGTCAAACAGCAGGCTGAGACCTTACTCGGTATTACACTTACCGACCAGGATGTCTTTAGTGTTCCACTGCTGGCGACCGACCGTTACGGTAATTTGATTTTAAGTGACAGCGGTAAAGTACAAATTGTCACTAAAGGTGGCCTGGTTGAGGCTAACGGTGGCGTGTTACCCGCAGATACGTTCCGGACAGGGCATGCGTTCCTCGATGATATTGCCCACACGGCTGCACCAAAAGCGGGTCTGGTCGCAGATGATGATGATGTCATTGGCGGCGAACAAGCTCCCGGAACATATGATGATGAGCTTCTCGATCGCCACTTTATCACCGGCGACGGGCGTGGTAATGAAAACATTGGCCTGACTGCCGTCCATGCGGTGTTCCACAGCGAACATAACCGCCTGGTGGAACAATATAAAACCACCCTGCTGGAAACCGGCGATATTGACCTCATCAACCAGTGGCTGATGCCGAACCATCAGATAACTGAACTACCCGCAGATACCAGCACCCTGGTCTGGAATGGGGAGTACTTATTCCAGGCAGGACGTTTCTCTACGGAAATGCAGTACCAGCACCTGGTGTTCGAGGAATTTGCCCGTACAGTGCAACCTGCCGTCGACCCGTTTGTCTTCTCTAACACGGCGGATATTAACCCGCTGATCTTTGCCGAGTTTGCGCATGTGGTTTACCGCTTTGGCCACTCGATGCTTACAGAAACCGTGGCGCGTACTGACATCGATATGCAAAACGGCGATCTCGATTTGATTACTGCGTTCCTCAACCCTGTGGCATTTAATCAAATTAACGGTGTCGGTGTTTCTGATGATGTGGCCATCGGTGCGATTGTTCGCGGCATGACGCGTCAGGTGGGCAACGAGATTGATGAGTTTATTACCGATGCCTTGCGCAATAACCTCATCGGGTTACCGCTGGACTTAGGTGCACTCAACATTGCGCGCGGTCGCGATACCGCAATGCCGACGCTGAACCAGGCTCGCGAGCAGTTCTTTGAACTCAGCGGTGACTCGCAGTTGCGCCCCTATACCAGTTGGGCCGATTTCACCACCTACCTGAAAAACCCGGCGTCCATTATTAACTTTATGGCCGCCTACGGTCAGCATGAGCTGATCCTTAACGCCACCACGCTTGAAGGTAAACGCGCAGCGGTTAACTTCCTGTTGTTTGGCGATAAAAACAATGCCCCACCAGCAGATGCGCTCGATTTCTTCAACAGTACCGGCGCATGGGCTACCAAAGAAACCGGCCTGAATATGGTCGATTTCTGGATCGGCGGCCTGGCCGAGCGCAAAAACGAATTTGGCGGCATGCTGGGTTCGACCTTCAACTTTGTGTTTGAAACGCAGATGGAAATGCTGCAGGACGGCGACCGGTTCTACTACCTGAGCCGTGTTCAGGGGCTGAACTTACTCAACGAACTGGAGGCAAACTCGTTCTCCGCACTGGTGATGCGTAACAGCGACCTTGGCGAAGCGAATTCCTCTCACCTGCCCGCTAACCTGTTCCAGACGCCGGATCATATCTTCGAAGTCAACACCGTGTTGCAAATGGAAAGTGATCCAACATGGGGGAATCCGCTGAAAGACCTGCTGACACCTTTGCTGGTGCGTCGCGCACCGGGGAATGATGTTGATGGTGATAACCATGCCGACGGCGGCTACCTGAAATACATCGGCGATGGACACGTGGTACTCGGCGGCACTGCCGGAAACGACACGTTAATTGGCGGTAAAGGTATTGATAGCCTGTGGGGCGACGGCGGTGATGATCGTCTGGACGGTGGCGACGAAGCCGATGTGGTCCACGGTGGTGACGGCAATGACATTATTACCGACACCGGAACACCTGTTGGCGATGCCGACTTCCTGCACGGCGATGCCGGGCATGATGTCATCTTCTCCGGTAACGGTAACGACCTGGTCTTTGGCGGCAGCGGTAGCGACTTCGTGGTGGTTGGCGAAGATGCACAGGAGGTCTTCGGCGGTCTGGATAACGACTTTGCGTTGGGCGGTTCGGGTGCTGATACCCTGATGGGTAACGAAGGTGACGACTGGCTGGAAGGCGGCGACGGCTTCGACACGCTTGCCGGTGATAACTCTGAGCTGTTCTTCAACAGTACCATTATTGGTCATGATGTGCTGAACGGTCAGGGCAACGATACCGACTACGATGGTGAAGCTGGCGACGATATTATGGTTCAGGGCGCGGGTATTCAACGCAACAATGGTATGGCCGGTTTCGACTGGGCAATCCATAAAGGCGACCCGAACGGCGCGAACTCCGATCTCGGGATCCCGATTTTCGTTAATCAGCAGGAATTCATTCTGCGTGACCGCTTTGACCTGGTCGAAGGGCTTTCAGGATGGAAGCACAACGACATTTTGACCGGCACGGAACAGCCGATCGGCACCGCGCCGGTTCAGGGCACCCCGCTCTCCAATAACCTGACGCAGGAAGGTGCGGACAGGATCAACGGCCTACAGTCCATTCTCGGCGTCGAGCGTTCCTCTAATCCGAATGCAGTGTTGCTGAATCCGGATGACGGCAGCGACATCATCCTCGGCGGTGGCGGCAGCGACCGTATTATGGGTAAAGCGGGTAACGACATCATTGATGGCGATGCCTGGCTGAACGTGCGGATTGCCGTCACCGGCATGGCCGGACTCACCAGCGCAGAAAGCATGGCTGAGCTGAAGTCGTACATGCTGGCCGGCACCCTGAAACCGAACCAGCTGTCGATCGTGCGTGAGATCTTGCGTGAAGGTGACGGCACCGAAACTGACGTTGCGGTGTATCGCGACATCAGTACTAACTATGCCTTTACCCGTATGGCGGACGGTAGCCTTCGGGTCGACCACGCAACGCCGAATGCCGCCCTCAACCTGGATGACGGCACTGACCGCCTGCTGAACATTGAAAAACTGGAGTTTGGCGACGGTCAACAGCTGTGGGTCACCGCACAAAAAGCGACAGGTAACGTCAACATTAGCAGCGCGACACCTTCGGTCGGTGACTTGCTGCGCGTTAACGTGGCCAACTTGCTGGATGGTAACGGACTCGCGGCAAATACGGTGATCACCATGACCTGGCAGGCTCTGGTCAACGGACAATGGCGCGATCAGGCAACCGGCGTAGAGTTCAGAGTACCGGGCTCTATTCAGGGCGCTCCGCTGCGCGTGGTCGCCAGTTTTAACGACCAGATGGGCGATGCGGAAACCTTAGTCTCAGCACAAACCCAGGCCATTATGCCACGCAATCAGGCGACCACCGGCGCACCGGTGATTAACGACCTGACGCCGACTGAAAGCCTGACGTTGACCGCAGTGGTCTCCGGCATTGCTGATGCTGACGGTCTGAGTGGCGGCAACTTCAGCTACCAATGGCGAATGAGTTCCCCGACAGGGTTCATCAACATTGTTGGTGCAACATCGGCAACCTATACCCCAGGTCAGGCCGCTGTGGGACGCACGTTGCAGGTAGTGGTCACCGTCGTTGATGACGAAGGCAACCCCCCTGTTGTTCTGACATCAACCACCACTCAAGCGGTGGGGGATCTGATTGTTGGTAATAACGGAAACAACACGCTGAATGGTACCGCATGGAGTGACATTCTGCGCGGTGAAAACGGCAATGACAATTTGTTTGGTGGTGCGGGTGATGACCTGCTGGTCGGAGGGGCCGGAAACGACAGCCTGTCTGGTGACGCGGGACAAGACACGCTGCAAGGCGATGCCGGAGATGACCTCCTCGATGGTGGTTTGGGGGCAGATAGCATGACCGGGGGTGCCGGTAATGACACCTACATCGTAAATGACGTTGGTGATGTGGTGATCGAAGGTCTGAACGGCGGGACGGACGTGGTTCGCACCAGCCTCAGCAGCTACGACATGACCGGTAACGTTGAAGAACTGGTGTTCACCGGCAGCGGCAGCTTTATCGGTACCGGTAATGGGCTCGCCAACATCATTACCGGTGGTGCGGGCAACGATCAGCTATTTGGTATGGGAGGCAACGATCAGCTGTTCGGTGGGATCGGGAATGACTTCCTGGATGGCGGAGACGGCAATGATAACCTGCAAGGTGGAAACGGTAACGACGTCATGATTGGCGGCGCGGGCGTCGATACCCTCACCGGCGGTAACGGTGACGACATCCTCAATGGTCAGGAAGGCAATGACAATCTGGATGGCGGTACCGGGAATGACATCTTCGCCTTTGCCGCCAACTTTGGGCGAGACCGCATCACCGGTTTTGACAGTAATCCTAATGGTGGTCAGGACTATCTTGACCTGGTTCAGTTGGGCATTAATGCGGGGAATTTTGCCAGCAGCGTGTCCATCACCGGCAGCAACGGCAATACCATCGTCACTATCGGGGCTGACAACATCACGTTGGTCGGCGTCAATTCAAGCACCGTCACGATAGGTGATTTTTATCTGGAAACGCCAAACACCCTTGCCAGTAATAACGGCAACGGTTCATTGATCGTATAAGGAGAAGACTATGTCGCGCCAGCATACGCCAACAGAACTGAATGATGCATTAAAAGGAACGAAACCTACATTTCTTATCCTGTTATTTTTTAGTTGTGTGATTAATATGCTTATGCTGGCGCCGGCAATTTATATGCTACAGGTTTATGACCGCGTTCTGGTGAGTAAAAACACCACCACGCTGTTAATGTTAACCTTACTTATTGTCGGTTTATATACTGTCATTGCCATGATTGAATCAGCCCGTGCTAAGGTCATGGTTCGTCTGGGAAATCGGCTGGATGTGAAGTTAAGCCAGCTGATTTTTAACTCAGCGTTTAAAAGAAAGATTGCCACCGGTGAGAACAACCCCGCGCAGTCAATAGCAGAACTTGACCAGGTTCGTCAGTTTCTTTCAGGCAATAGCCTGTTTGCTCTGCTGGATATTCCGTGGACCCCCATTTATTTATTCATCGCCTTTCTTGTCCACCCTTTATTGGGATATCTCTCCCTCGGCGGGATATCCATACTGTTTATTCTCACCATAGTGTCTGAATTATCGACGAAGCGACCTATTCAACAAGCCCATGCGTTGACCATCAACAATGCCACCAAACTCAATAAGCAGTTGCAAAACTCCGATGCCATTGAAGCGATGGGGATGCTCTCTACCCTCAAGTCCAACTGGCAAACCCAGCATGACAAGGTGCTGGTATTACAAACGCAGATCGCCGACAAAACGGCAGGATTAAGCAGCCTTAGCCGCTTCGTGCGAGTGTTATTGCAGTCCATCGCGCTGGGCGCCGGTGCGTTACTGGTGATCGGGGGACAAATTACCCCCGGCCTGATGATTGCCGCCTCGATTATTCTGGGGCGCGTTCTGAACCCGGTTGAACAGGTGATCGGCAGCTGGAAGCAGTTTGTGCAATTTCGCAGCGCGTGGCACCAGTTATCAAACCTGCTGAAGGAGTACCCGGCACCGAAAGATGTCCTGACCCTGCCGAAACCCAAAGGCAATATCAGCGTCGAAGCCGTCTTTGCGGCCGCCCCCGGTCAGCATACTCCGCTGCTACGCAATATTTCATTTCAGCTTGAACAAGGCGAAGTACTGGGGATTATTGGCCCGTCAGCCTCAGGCAAAACGTCGCTGGCTAAAGTGCTGGTCGGGGTGTGGAAACCGTTATCGGGTAAAGTCAGGCTCGACGGCGCGGATATTTGTCAGTGGGATAAAGAACTGCTGGGTCCGTCCATCGGCTACCTACCGCAGGATGTCGAACTGTTTGATGGCACAATCGCGCAAAACATCTCCCGTTTTACGAAAAATGACAGTGAACTTATCGTGGCGGCCGCGCTGCTTGCGGGTGTGCACGAGATGATCCTGCGCCTGCCGCAGGGGTATGACACTTTACTGGGTTCAGGTGGATATCAATTATCAGGTGGTCAGCGTCAGCGTATCGGGCTGGCGCGCGCAGTGTATAACAACCCTGCTTTTCTGGTCCTTGATGAGCCAAATGCTAACCTGGATGATGCCGGTGAATTTGCCCTCATCAAGGCGATTAATACCCTCAGAACCCAGGGGCAAACCACCGTAATCATTTCCCATCGCCCCACGCTGCTCGGTGTGGTGAACAAGGTTTTACTGCTCAATGAAGGGGCTATCCAGGAGTTTGGTACCCGTGATCAGGTCTTTACCACGTTACGCCAGGCCAATGTATTAAAACCAGTGGCGACAGCGTCTTCATCCAACAATGAACAAAAACGCGAGGCATGAAGATGAAAAAGAATACAAAAGGTTCTGGAAATCCGGGGTCTTCAGGTGTGGATACCAATATCTGGGCGCCGATTGTTCGGGGAATCGTCGTCATCGTGCTCGGCGTTGGCGGCTTTCTGCTCTGGGCGGTACAAGCGCCGTTGGATGCCGGGGTGGTCGCGGATGGCACGGTGACGGTATCAAGCAACCGGAAAACAATTCAACATCTGAGCGGCGGACGGGTAACGGATATCTTCGTTAAAGAAGGTGACCTGGTCAAAAAAAATCAGGTCCTCATCCGTCTGGATAAAATGCAGCTCGATATGCGTTTCAGTGCCTTAAACGCGCAGTATATTTCAGCAAAAAGTATTGAAGACCGGCTGATGGCAGAGCGAGACGGCCTGGAGGAGATTGCCTTCAATAGCGCGCTGACTCAGCAATTTTCCGGGAATAAGCGTCTGACAGAAGTCAGAAATTTGCAGGCCAAACTCTTTGATACCCGGCGTAAAACGATTCAGGATGAATTGTCGATGATTCAGGAAACGCTTGATGGCCTGATCGGGCAGACGGAAAATCTCAACAAAATAAAAGGTTATCGCGATCATCAGTTCACGCTGATTAACCGCGAGCTCGGCGCAATTCGTGCATTGAGTGAAAAAAACTACTACCCGAAAGCGCAATTACTGGTGCTTGAACGTGAGGCCGCTGAAATCTCCAGCAGTGTATCCGAAGATATTCTGAACATTGCCAAACTCAAATCTCAGCAAAATGAGTTGAAAATCAAAGCATATCAGGCGCGTCATCAATACTTGCGTGAGGTAGAGTCTGAACTGACCGAAAACCAAAAAGAAGTCGCCATGCTGGAAGATGAACTGGTATCTACCCGTCATGAGCTGGATAACACAGAAATTCGCTCCCCCATTAACGGTGTGGTACTGGACGTTAAGGTCAGTACCGTTGGCGGTGTAATTCAGCCGGGCGAACATCTGATGGATATTGTTGCCGCCGGACAACCGATGCAAATCGATGCCAAAATACCGGTACATGCCATTGATAAACTGGCGCCAGGGTTAACTGTGGACGTCCTGTTCCCGGCCCTTAACCACGCGTTGCTGCCGTCAGTACCTGCGCATGTATTAACCGTCTCCGCTGACCGGTTAATTGATGAAGCCACCCAACAGCCCTATTATCTCGCCGAAGTGCAGGTTTCCTCTGAAGGTGCGCGCTTGCTGGGTGATTACAAGATTAAAGCCGGGATGCCCGCCAGCGTAACGATAAAAACCGGCGAGCGGACATTTTTAAGCTACCTGTTTAAACCCTTACTCGCCCGTCTGGAACTGGCGTTTAAAGAATACTGATCGCCAATTCATTACCCTGACAGGAACCCTGGTGCTCATTCGCGAGCATCAGGCCTGTTTATGCCATTGCTGGTCGCCCTGCTTTCTTGTAACCTTCCCCTTCGCAAGCCTACTGCGTGCGTGAATGATTAATTTGCACCCCTGAACTGGACTTCATATGAATGCTCATACTTCGAAAGACCCTTTACACGGCGTAACGCTTGAAATGCAGGTCACTGCGCTGGTTGACCGCTTTGGTTGGGCTGAGCTGAGTCAACTCATCAACATCAACTGTTTTAAAAACGATCCCAGCGTTAAATCCAGTTTAAAATTTCTGCGCCGCACGCCCTGGGCGCGCGCTGAAGTAGAAGCGTTGTATCTTGATTCCCTGAATGATGACGCCCCGGAAAACACCGAGTCACCGGACTTCGATCCCTGGGCTAATAGTCGCGCTAATAAGAAATAAGAGCCCTTTCAGATGTCTGCACCCGGTTTTATTTCAGGTCATTACCAGAAAAAGCTGGCGAATCTCGTCGCCCGTTCTCGCAACATACTGCCAATAACCAACGTGAAATGGTTCGCCGTGCTCGTCGGCAGCATGCTCTTACTCGGCAGTTGCTCTTCCGAGCCGCCGGTGCCGAAAACCTCGCCACAGCCGCCGTTAACCAAACCGCAGCGTAGTCAGGAGCCGATGCGTGGTGTCTGGCTGGCAACGGTTTCGCGCCTGGACTGGCCGCCGATCTCCTCGGTTAACGGCAGTTCGTCCGCCATCCGCATTAGCCAGCAGAAAAAAGCGCTGACGGACAAGCTGGATAATCTGAAGCGTCTCGGGATCAACACCGTGTTTTTTCAAGTCAAGCCAGATGCCACCGCGCTATGGCAATCCAAAATTTTGCCGTGGTCAGATACCCTGACGGGCAAAATTGGTGAAGATCCGGGTTACGATCCGCTGCAGTTTATGCTCGACGAAGCCCATAAGCGTGGGATGAGAGTCCATGCCTGGTTTAATCCGTATCGCGTTTCTGTCAACACCAAACCCGGAACGGTAACGGAATTAAATAATACCTTGTCCCAGAATCCATCCAGCGTCTTTGTTCTGCATCGGGACTGGATCCGCACGGCGGGTGAGCGTTTCGTCCTCGACCCGGGCATTCCTGAAGTCAGGGACTGGGTAACCAGCATTGTGGCGGAAGTGGTTGAGAATTATCCCGTCGACGGCGTGCAGTTTGATGACTACTTCTATACCGAATCACCCGGTTCTGCGCTTAACGACAGTCAGACCTTCAGAAAATATGGTCAAGGATTTGCCTCGAAAGCGGACTGGCGACGCCATAACACAGAAAAGCTCATTGCGCAGGTCTCGCAGACTATCAAGAAACTGAATCCTGAAGTGGAGTTCGGCGTCAGCCCGGCAGGCGTATGGCGTAACCGTTCGCACGACCCGGCGGGTTCCGACACGCGCGGTGCGGCGGCCTATGATGAATCCTATGCAGACACACGCCGCTGGGTTCAACTGGGCCTGCTGGATTACATCGCCCCACAGCTTTACTGGCCTTTTGCCCGGGATGCCGCGCGTTACGATGTGTTGGCAAAATGGTGGGCGAACGTGGTCAAGTCAACCAACACGCGCCTGTATATCGGGGTTGCGCTGTATAAGGTTGGTGAGCCGTCAAGAAAAGAGCCCGACTGGGCGGTTAACGGTGGTGTTCCGGAACTGAAAAAACAGCTCGATATGAACGAGACTGAACCGCACATCAACGGTACGATCCTGTTCAGAGAGGATTACCTTAATCAACCCCAAACCCAGGATGCGGTAACCTATATCCGCAACCGTTGGGGGCAGTAATGTTGCCACTGTCCGCCGCTACGGCATCAAGCGGCGGACATTTTCATTCAGTTGTTTCTGTATCGCGTTCAGCGTGGCAGACGTAATTTGCTCAGGATACCGGTCTTGGGCTATCTGGCTAAATTTCGCCGCAACGGTACACACTCTCTCGATTATCTCTGCGACATGAGCCGCAGATAATTCAGCTTCCAGCTCACCCAGTCCGGCAAGATGTTTTCTTTCAATATCCAACGCTTCTCCCAGCACATCCATTTGATGATACCCGCCAGGCCCGTCGCAGTAGGTAACATCGTAAGCTGGCGCGAGGGTCCAGTGACCTTCTGCCGACATTAGGTAGGCGAAATTTTTCGGATGGTCATCCCGGTTATTGAAGGCCACATTAAAAACAACACGCTCAAATGCCTTCGCTTTTTCTCTGACATCATTGGTGCAAATTTGCGTCGCACGCAAAAAGTCCCGGTAATCCAGCGCGCCCGGCACCTGATAATTGGCACCGGTGAGTGCCGCCAGACTTTGCATGGGAATACGCATCTCATGCGAACGATCGAACCTGCGGGACGCAAAGGCGGCCTGTCCACCTGGCAGGCTAAAATAGGCCGTATCCGGCGTGCTGATTACGCACTGGCGTAAGCACTCGGCATAAACGGCTTCGATTGCGCACACTTCAGCGTGTTCATATCTGGCCGGAAATTTAATCAGCCAACTCTCTGCCCCAGGGAACGGTGATGTGGTAAAACATTTAGTGACAGTGTCACGATATAATAACGCCTTTGGCCTCGCCCCCTGAGGTGAACCGCCCATCTGCAGCAGTTTTTGCAAAAATGCCCCGCCTTCGCCGCTGAGCACTTCCTGAACTTCAGCGGCCAGTTTCTCGAGAGGAACGTCTTCTTTTACGTTTTGCTGTGCATCAGGTTGTACCGGCTGGAACGTCATGGCGCCCATTGCGCTGTTACCCACCCAGGTTAACCGTTCCAAAGGACCAATACGTGCCGGATTTACGCCGCGACGTTTAAACAAGCGGTCCATCAGTAGCATTCCCCAACCATCCGGTAATGCATCATAAATCGGACCGGGTAACCCCAGTTGATGGGAGGGAAAATCTCTGCGTAAACGTGGGCCGTTCAACGGTAACGTTAATCGGGACAGTTCCAGCCCTTTGCGTATGGCTTCTTCGCTGTATTCAAATGCGATCAACGGCCGCCCGGTTAGTGCGGTAGACGAAACCAGTCTTCCCCACAACCAGCTTTCACCCCATCCTGCATAAAAAATATCGACTTGTTCAGGCATCAGAATTTTTCCGCTTCACACGCTGACGCGCGGCGCTGCGCTCGTAACGCAAAATGTCATCCAGACTGTCAATTTTAGGTTTGAACAGCTCCACAAGAGCATCGCCATACCCTAACACCATGGCTACTTTTACCAGGTTCTCGAATCCTACGTTTTTACCCGCTTCCAGATTAGATACCGTGTTGACTCCAATCCCGGCACGGGCGGCCACATCGGCTTGCGTCATCTGTTTTGCCAGTCTCTCTTTACGTAATCGATCGCAGAGTAGTTTGACGATATCGGCGGGTGTATGAAGGGATAAATCCATAATGTTGGGCCTTATCAGGGTAATTTGACCTTTACTCCCAATATTATAGAGTTAAATAAGGCGGGATACAAAATTACATAAGACACGTTAAAAGGGAGTTAACATCATTAAACGAATATAAGACGCTCTATATTGGATTTACGTACAAGGTAAACGGCAATGAGGGGCGTTAGTCGATACAGATACACACCAGATGACCGCGCTGAAGCTGGATTGCCCCCTGCCGTTTGAGTCTGGCAAGGGTATCCATAACCGTGCTACGCGAAAGTCCGGTACGATCCCGAATATATTGTGCTGCAGAGATCCTTTGTCTGATCTCCTCAGGTTCTTGTTGCAGCAGTTCGAGGTGTCCCCAGACCATATCTGTGGCACTCCGACTGGTGATAAGGCGATCGCGCTGGCTCATCACCTGGATAATATAGGCTTCAACGACTGCTACCGACTCCCATAACCGATCGCGATTCACGACCGTCATAAAATCTGTTTTCTTGATAACGTGTGTCGTACAAGGACTGACGGCCTCAATATCATAAAAATTTTGCCCGGTAGGAAGAAAAAACTCTGCCATTCCCAGCATTATCGGCGCCTGCTGGCTTGCCAGAATAAGACCATCAACGCGACGTCTTATCACGATTCTCCCCTCTGTCAGTAGCCAAATCCCATTCTCTCCCTGGGAGTCCATAATAAAAGACCCACTGCGATATAAGGATTGTGGCTCGGAGAGTGGTAATAATGCGTTGAAAAGTCTGGAAATATTTATCGCCAGAAGTTCGTCACTGCGGCCAGATTGTTCGGAGAGATTGGTCATAGCGTTCTCAAAGTTATTTATATTGTCTTTCTTTAATAATTATCCTTCTGAGCAAAAAAAGCAAATGAGGAAAATCCAAATTTGGATTAGCTTATATCGGATAATTTTCGAGAAAGTCTTATTTTATACTTTTAACATATTAACACGCTTTGCCATTATAAATATGGTGATAATGTATCGCTAACAACGGGAGTTTTTATGGTACTCAATTATATTGCATTAGCGATGCTCATTTTCGTGTTCTTAGTTATTTTTTATGGCGTACTGATTTTGCATGACATTCCCTATGAAATTGCCAAAAAGAGAAATCACCCACATCTGGATGCGATCCATGTAGCCGGTTGGGTAAGCCTGTTTACGCTACATGCGCTCTGGCCATTTTTGTGGATATGGGCAACGTTATACAGTGACAAACAGGGTTGGCATGGTCATGTCTCGCGTAATGACACGCAGGAACTTACCGCGCGGATCGCATCACTGGAGAAAACACTCGAAAAAATAGCACCCGGTAATGTGCAGGAATCGAAGGTGAATTGATCGTGGAAACATTATTAGTATTAAGTTACGCCGCTATTGTTTATGCCATTTTCAAGATATTTAAAGTGCCGTTAAATAAATGGACAGTCCCTACAGCGGTTCTTGGTGGGATAGTTATGCTGGGCGCGTTAATTCTCACCATGAATTACAACCATCCCTATACCGAGGATGCGCAAAAACTGGTAGTGGGTATTCCTGTTGTCCCACAGGTTACGGGCGTGGTGTCTGAAGTCACGGATAAAATTAATACACCGATCAAAAAAGGTGAGGTTCTGTTTAAAATTGACCCTACCCGCTACAAAGCCAAACTGGAAAAACTGGAAGCGGACATTGTCACGGAAAAACATGACGTTATGGCGCTGGAAGAAAAACGCAACAGCGCGCGTCTTCAGTTTGAGCAGGCGAAAGCAGAGCGTGATAAGTATTACAAAAATTATCAGCGCTACCAGCAAGGAAGTCGGGCTAAGGTTAATCCCTTTACTGCCAATGATATTGATACCGCGCGTCAGGATTATCTGGCGCAGGATGCGGCGATGGATGCCGCCCATGCTGAATTGAACAGCATTCAAAAAGAACTCGACAGCAGTATTAATGGTCAAAATTCACAGATTGCCAGTTTACAGGCACAAATTGATGAGGCGCAATTCAATTATGAACAAACGATTGTTCGTGCTCCAGGCGACGGTTATATCAGCCAACTCCTGGTGCGGCCCGGAACCTATGCCTCGAGGCTCCCTTTTAAACCCGTGATGGTATTTATTCCTGCCCACAAGAATCAAATTGTGGCGGCTTTCCGTCAGAATGCTATTTTACGTCTTAATGTAGGCGACGACGCAGAGATTGTTTTTAACGGGTTGCCGGGACAGGTAATCGAAGGAAAAGTGGTGAACGTGGCTCCGGTAATCCCTACCGGGGCCTATTACGCCCAGGGCACGTTACAATCACTGAATATGGCGTCAGGAAGCAACAAAGTGCTTGTGAGCATTGATGTCGGTGAGAATCAGGCGGAACAGCAGTTGCCAGATGGCGTGGCCGCGCAGGTTGCGGTCTATTCCACACACCATTTTGAAGCCTTGTCGTTGCTGCGAAAAATACTGTTGCGTATGACCAGTTGGATGCACTACCTGTATCTGGATCACTAATGACGTATCCGGGCGCAGACGTTACGCCCGGATACCGGTTTTGCGGAATCAGGCCGCGGCTGGTTCAGGCAATTTGAACGTCGAAACCAGCAGCGCTAACTGCTCGGCCTCTTCTTTAAGCACCTGGGTACGTGCGGCAGCGTCATCGATTAACGACGCATTCTGCTGCACGGTGCTGTCCATTTCAGTTACCGCCAGCGTGACTTCTGAAACACCTTTGCGTTGTTCTTCCCCCGCTACGCGAATTTCACCCATCAACTGGCGTACCTGGCGCACATTACCGACCAGTTCTTCCAGCCGTTCGCCGGCAGTGTGAATTTGCTGACTGCTGCTGCCAACATGAGACACCGACTCATCAATCAACGCTTTGATTTCCTGAGCGGCCGTAGCACTGCGCTGTGCCAGCGTACGAACTTCAGAGGCGACAACGGCAAATCCTCTCCCCGCATCGCCCGCGCGGGCGGCCTCAACGGCAGCGTTCAGGGCCAGAATATTGGTCTGGAAGGCAATGCTGTCGATCACCGCGACAATTTCTACCATTCTGCCGGATGAGCCGCTGACGTTATCCATGGTGGAGATCACGCCCTGCATCACATCGCCGCAGCGGTTGGCCGTTTGCGCGGTATTGTCGGATAACTCATCTGCCAGCTGTGTATTGCTCGCATTTTGATGAACGGTCGCATTTAACTGTTCCATTGCCGCTGAACTTTCTTCCAGCGCCGCTGCCTGCTGCGTCACCCGTGAAGAGAGCTCCATATTGCTGTCAGCCAGGCTGACCGCGTTATTGGCGACCACCACGCTGCTGCTTCTGACGGTAATCAGGATGGCCGCGATTTTATCGACAAACAGATTGAACGCCTCCGCGATGGCTGAAATCTCATCTTTGCCGCGGACATCGAGACGACGGGTCAAATCACCTTCGCCCTGCGCAATATCATCCAGAGCGCGACGTGTATCGTCCAGACGCGAGATCAGTCTGCGCACTACCAGCCAGGAGCCCACCAGCAGAACCGTCATAATCGGGATCAACACTTCCAGGACGTCCTGCATCATCACTTTTGCAAGGCCAACAATGCGTGATTCTGGCGTGACCAGGCCCACCACCCAGCCGGTGTCCGCCATCGGGAACAGCATCACTCGCGACGGCGCATTCAGCACGCCATCGTTTTCCAGCGTGATGGTTTTCACCCCGTCGGCAACGCGAAGCGACTTCAGGCCATTTTCGACCGGAGCCAGCCATTGCGCACTGCGGGACAGATCGCTAAATGTTTTCTGTTTTGCGTTATCGGCCTGCGGGAAGTACAGGATTTGTCCCTGTTTATCGACCACAAACGCATAGCCACCGGTGCTGTTACCCTGCTGCTGCATAAAGGTGGCGACGTTATCCAGACGAATATCGGTGGTTGCTACCCCGGCGAACGAGCCCGAGTGCAGGTATGGGATGCTGCAGGTCACCATATTGACGCCGGAACTGGCATCCTGATAAACATCTGACCACAAACAGCTGTTCTGCGAATGCCCTTTGGCATGCTGATACCAGCTTTCATTGTGATAACCATTTGAACCATCGGCGTTATAATCGTTGGAAAAATCCAGTTTTCCCTCCGCGTTACGCGCCCAGAAAAAGCTGCGCTTCTCCACGCCCGGAGTGAAGGCATTTGGCTCCGGCCAGATCCCGCCGCCGGTAATAATCGAATTCTTATCCTCGCCAATCAGATGCGGCACTACGCTTTGGTACAGAGATTCATCGTTAGGTAATACTTCAGCCAGACGTGACAGGCTGACGGTCTCGCCTTCAATACGCGATAACACGGTACTCAGTTGGCGGGTTAACCCTTGCCCCGTCTCTTCTATCAGGGCGGTATTGATCTCAACGACCCGAGGCTGACCGCGCCAGAGCATAATCGCGACAATCACCAGGGTGGTGACCGCAAGCAGCAGAATGCCGCCAATGGTGAGACGCGTGGAAATACGAGTAGGATACCAGGCCATACAAACTCCTTCTGCAAAAGGCTAACTTTTAAGCAGTATCGGCACTGGCGTTAATATCTTTATGATTATTTTTCAGATGATTTGAAAATATATATGTGACACTGTCACGTATAGCAAAACCCAGCTACAGTGCTGGGTTTTAATAAGTGTTTAATCTTATTTAGATAATTCTTTTTTGATCTCGGCTTTTATTTTGCTTAATTCACTCTGCGGATTTTTTTTGCACATTTCAATAGTCAGGGGAACCGCAGTGGTGATCGTTTCGTTATAGTCTACGAAGTCACCGCCTTTGAAGTCTTCATCCTCGTTCAGCACCCAGAAGGCAACCGGGGCCATAGTTTGCGGGTTCAAATCAATAAATTCCTGGCAGCTCATCCCTTTAGGTGTCACTTCCGTTTTTGTGGTCTCAGTTGCTGCATTGACGCTGACACTGGTTAACAACGCGGCAACCAGAATACCTGCAGTAGAAAGGGAGAATTTATTCATTGTAGTACTCCATTTATAATCTAGATAATATCTACACTTGCGCTTTAAACCGTTAATGTAGCTCGGGAAAAATAATACCCCTACTATTAAAAGAATAAAGATGATGGTCGTTGATATGGCTGAAATTTATATTTCGGGTTACCAATTCTGATGTCAGTGGGGAAAATATCGCTCACAATGTGATCGTCCCGACGAAATCCACCGATTCATACCCCGCTTCCCCTACCGTTGCACCAAAACTGAACTACGCTGCACAAATGTTGATCATTGGTTAATAAAATCACGCATCATTTAACAAATGACGCCAGTAAACCGGGGGCGCAGACATGGCACGCGTCCTGCATTGTTAATCCAGTAACAACGACACGGCATCTGACAGGCAACTAACAGCGAGACGGTAATGACATCAAAACCAGAATTATTCGCCCGCGTAGAACATACCTTCAGCCAGCTTACACCGAGTGAAAAGCGTGTTGCCGGTTGGCTGTTAGCACACGCTGCGCAGATCCCGTTTGAAACTGCAGACGGCATTGCTAAGGCCACGGGAACCAGTGGCATTACCGTTGGACGCTATCTGCGCAAACTGGGTTTCCGCAATCTGGAAGACGCCAAAGCCAGCCTGCGCGAACTGCCTGTTATCCCCTATCAGCCGTGGGGAATGAATGAACGGCTTGATTCCTGGCACCAGCAGCAACGTCTGCCGGACCGGGCACATCAGTCGCTGCTGCTGGAAATTGATGCCATTACCCATGTTTATCAACTGGCGCAAAGCGAGACATTTTTACGCATTGCGCAACAGCTGGCACACGCCGAGGCCGTGTATATCCTCGGCATTCAGTCGACCCGCGGGATTGCCAACGCCTTTTTCAGCCATCTGGAATACCTGCGACCCAAAGTCAGTTACTCCGAGGGCTTGTCCGGAAGCTGGGTTGAGTCACTGAATTCAGGGTTTGACCAGCCGTATGTGGTGATAACCGATATGCGCGCCTACTCGGCAACATCACGACAATATTGCCGGGTCGCCCGCGACCGCCACATTCCGCTGGCGCTGATAACCGATGTCTGGTGTCCGTGGGCCAGAGACTACGGTATTGATTTACTCCAGGTGAAAACCGACACCGGGCATTTCTGGGACTCCCTTGCCCCCGTCAGCTGTCTGTTCAACTTATTACTCTCCGCGGTGGTGGCGCAACTGGGCGACGCTCTCGCCGGGCGCCTGCAAACCAATCGCCAACTCCAACAGCAGTTTGGTCAATTCGAACAATAAACAGGAATCGTGCTATGCCAGAAACCTCTGTTCTGGTCGATCTGTCGGTGATCTTTCCGTCACTGCATATCGATCTCAAATACGCTACCCGCGATAACATTACCGGCGCACCCGTCTACCGGGAAGCGCGCTGCCTGTTACACACCGATGCGGTCACGGGACTGGCCAAAAGCATCAGCATTGCGAAACTGGCGGGCCTGAATCTGGTGGTGTACGACGCTTATCGTCCGCAGCAGGCGCAGGCGATGCTATGGAATGCCTGCCCGGATCCGCAGTACGTTGTCGATGTAGCGATTGGCTCCAATCACAGCCGCGGCACGGCCATTGACGTCACGCTGATGGACGAACGTGGCAATGTCCTCGATATGGGGGCCGATTTTGATGAAATGCACGATCGTTCCCACGCCTGGCATCCTTCCGTTGCGCCACCCGCACAGCGTAATCGACTGATGCTGAATGCCATTATGTCCGGTGGCGGTTTTGTCGGGATCAGCAGCGAATGGTGGCATTTTGAATTACCAGACGCAGCTCGTTACCCCCTGCTTGATGACTGTATTGCGTGTTTCCCTGCCCCCCAAATAACAACACCACACCCCCTTTAATTTCTGGAGCCTGGTTATGAAGACAACACACGCCTTAACATCGCTGTTTCGCCCCGCGCTGATTGCTTTAGCATTAGCGGCAGCCCTGCCCGCTGCACAAGCCGCGGTGCCTAAGGATATGCTGGTGATCGGTAAAGCCGCCGATCCACAAACGCTCGATCCTGCCGTCACGATTGATAACAACGACTGGACGGTAACCTATCCGTCTTATCAGCGTCTGGTGCAGTACAAAACTGAAGGTGATAAAGGTTCCACGGAAGTAGAAGGCGATTTAGCCAGCGGCTGGAAGGCGTCGGACGATCAAAAAGAGTGGACCTTCACCCTGAAAAGCGAGGCCAAATTTGCCGATGGCACGCCGGTAACGGCTGAGGCCGTGAAGCAATCTTTTGAACGCCTGATCAAAATTGGTCAGGGACCTGCCGAAGCGTTCCCGAAAGATTTGAAGGTAGAGGCCATTGATGCCAGTACGGTGAAATTTACCCTCAGCCAGCCGTTCGCGCCTTTCCTGTACACGCTGGCGAATGACGGCGCGTCGATAATCAACCCGGCGGTGTTAAAAGAACATGCCGCCGACGATGCGCGCGGTTTCCTTGCCCAGAATACGGCGGGCTCGGGTCCCTTTATGTTAAAGAGCTGGCAAAAAGGACAGCAGCTGGTTCTGGTGCCGAACCCGCATTGGGCGGGCACCAAGCCGGTGTTTAAGCGGGTATCGGTGAAAATCATCGGTGAAAGCGCCTCCCGCCGTCTGCAGCTGTCGCGCGGCGATATCGATATTGCTGATGCGCTGCCCGTCGATCAGCTTGCCGCCTTAAAGCAGGAAGGCAAAGTCAAAGTAGCGGATTACCCGTCACTGCGCGTGACCTACCTGTACTTGAACAACAGTAAAGCACCGCTCAATCAGGTGGATTTACGCCGCGCTATTTCGTGGTCAACGGATTATAAGGGCATGGTGAACGGGATCCTCAGCGGCAACGGTAAGCAAATGCGCGGCCCGATCCCCGAAGGCATGTGGGGCTTTGATGAAAAAGCCATGCAATACAGCTTTGATGAAGCGAAAGCCAAAGCCGAGTGGGACAAAGTCGCAAACAAACCAGACAGCCTGAGCTTCCTGTACTCGGATAACGACCCGAACTGGGAGCCGATTGCCCTCGCCACCCAGGCCAGTCTTGGCAAGCTGGGGATCAAGGTCAAGCTGGAAAAACTGGCCAACGCCACCATGCGTGACCGCGTTGGTAAAGGTGATTACGACATCGCCATCGGCAACTGGAGCCCGGACTTCGCCGACCCGTACATGTTTATGAACTACTGGTTTGAGTCGGATAAAAAAGGCTTACCAGGCAACCGTTCATTCTATGAAAACAGTGAGGTCGATAAGCTGCTGCGCAGCGCGTTGTCAACGACCGACCAGGTGGCCAGAACCAACGATTACCAGCAGGCGCAAACCATCGTGATTGATGAAGCGGCCTACGTCTATTTATTCCAGAAAAACTACCAGCTGGCGATGAACAAAGACGTCAAAGGATTTGTATTTAACCCAATGCTGGAACAGGTCTTCAACATCTCCACCATGAGTAAATAATCTCACCACGTTTATGCGGAGCCGCATTGGCTCCGCAAGGGGAAGCCAATGACCTTTTGGAGCATTTTACGCCAGCGCTGCTGGGGACTTATCCTGGTGGTGGCCGGTGTTTGCGTCATCACCTTTATTATTTCGCACCTGATCCCGGGCGACCCCGCGCGGCTGCTGGCGGGCGATCGCGCCAGTGATGAAATTGTTGAGAATATTCGCCAACAGCTGGGTCTTAATCAGCCGCTGTACGTGCAATTTTTTCGCTACGTCAGCGATGTGTTTCAGGGCGATTTAGGCACCTCGATTCGTACCGGACGTCCGGTGATGGATGAGCTGCGCGTGTTCTTCCCCGCAACGCTTGAGCTGGCCTTTTGCTCCCTGCTGCTGGCGCTGATTATCGGGATCCCGCTGGGGATTTTATCCGCAGTCTGGCGTAACCGCTGGCTCGACCACCTTGTGCGTTTGATGGCAATCACCGGGATTTCGACGCCGGCGTTCTGGCTTGGTCTCGGGGTTATCGTACTGTTTTACGGTCATCTGCAAATATTACCCGGCGGTGGACGCCTGGATGACTGGCTGGATCCCCCGACGCACGTTACCGGGTTTTACCTGATAGATGCGCTGCTGGAAGGCAATGGCGAAGTGTTTTTCAATGCGCTCCAGCATCTGATCTTACCGTCCCTGACGCTGGCCTTTGTACATCTTGGTATTGTCGCCCGCCAGATCCGCTCCGCTATGCTCGAACAGCTTAGCGAGGATTACATCCGCACCGCCCGCGCCAGCGGTTTACCGGGCTGGTACATCATTTTGTGTTATGCGCTGCCCAACGCGCTCATTCCGTCCATCACCGTCCTTGGGCTGGCGCTGGGCGATCTGCTCTACGGCGCGGTACTTACCGAAACGGTATTCGCGTGGCCAGGCATGGGCGCCTGGGTCGTCACCTCCATACAGGCGCTCGACTTCCCGGCCGTCATGGGATTTGCCGTGGTGGTGTCATTTGCCTATGTGCTGGTCAACCTGGTGGTGGATTTACTCTACCTGTGGATTGACCCGCGCATCGGACGCGGAGGTACACAATGATGCTCTCACAAGAAACGCCCGCCACCTCGCCGAGCGCTCACCGTCGCCGCGACTGGGCCAAACTGTTCTGGATGATGAAAAGCAGCCCGCTGACGCTGATTGGCGGAGCGATCATCGTGTTGATGCTGTTGATGATGGTGCTGTCACCGTGGATAACGCCTTACGATCCCAATGCGATCGACCTCACCGCACGTCTGCTCCCCCCGTCAGCTACTCACTGGTTTGGTACTGATGAAGTGGGACGCGATCTGTTTAGCCGTGTACTGGTCGGCAGCCAGCAGTCGATCGTAGCAGGACTGGTGGTAGTGGGTATCGCCGGTGGGATTGGTTCACTGTTGGGCTGCCTGTCCGGCGTGATGGGCGGACGTGCGGACGCGATTATTATGCGCGTGATGGACGTGATGCTGTCGATCCCCTCGCTGGTGCTGACCATGGCGCTGGCCGCCGCGCTGGGGCCCAGCCTGTTTAACGCCATGCTGGCCATTGCGATTGTGCGCATTCCTTTCTACGTACGCCTGGCCCGGGGACAAACCCTGGTCGTCCGTCAGTTTACCTACGTACAGGCAGCCCGTACGTACGGCGCATCCCGCTGGCATCTGATTAGCTGGCATATCTTACGTAATTCGCTGCCGCCGCTGATCGTGCAGGCCTCGCTGGACATCGGCAGTGCGATCCTGATGGCCGCCACGCTGGGGTTTATCGGGCTGGGTGCACAGCAACCGAGCGCGGAATGGGGAGCCATGGTGGCAATTGGCCGCAACTACGTGCTCGACCAGTGGTGGTACTGCGCGTTTCCCGGTGCTGCCATTCTGATCACCGCCGTGGGTTTCAATCTCTTTGGAGACGGTATTCGTGACCTGCTGGACCCGAAAGCCGGAGGAAAACAGTCATGAGCCAACCCGTACTGGAAATTGAAAATTTGCACCTGAGCTTCCCCGGCTATAAAGCTGACGTGCATGCGTTGAACCATGTCTCGTTGCACATTAACCGGGGTGAGATTGTCGGCGTGGTCGGCGAGTCTGGCTCCGGGAAATCCGTTACCGCCATGCTTGCCATGCGCCTGTTGCCGGAGGGCTGTTATCGCATTCACCAGGGGCGCGTGTCGCTGCTCGGTGAAGATGTGCTGAACGCCAGCGAGAAGCAAATGCGCAAATGGCGCGGGGCGCGCGTGGCAATGATTTTTCAGGAGCCGATGACGGCCCTAAACCCGACCCGGCGCATTGGCCAGCAAATGGTAGAGGTGATCCGCCATCATCAATTACTCAGCCGCACGGATGCGCGACAAAAAGCCATCGCCTTACTGGAGGAGATGCAAATCCCGGACGCCGCCGAAGTCATGTCGCGCTTCCCGTTTGAGCTTTCCGGCGGTATGCGCCAGCGGGTGATGATCGCGCTGGCTTTTTCCTGCGAGCCGGAGCTGATTATTGCTGATGAACCGACGACCGCGCTGGATGTGACGGTGCAACTGCAGGTGCTGCGCTTGCTGAAGCATAAAGCGCGGGCCAGCGGCACGGCGGTGCTGTTTATCAGCCATGATATGGCGGTGGTTTCGCAACTGTGCGACAGGGTATATGTCATGTACGCCGGAAGCGTGATAGAAAGCGGACCAACGCAGACGGTGATTCAGCACCCGACGCATCCCTACTCCATTGGTTTGCTGAAATGCGCGCCAGAACACGGAGAGCCCCGCGCGCCGCTGCCCGCAATCCCGGGTACCGTGCCGAACTTAACCCAATTGCCTGCCGGATGTGCATTCCGCGAACGCTGTTATGCGGCCGGGACACGGTGTGACGCGGTCCCGGCATTACGCAGTCAGGGGCATGCGGATCAGCAGTCCGCCTGCTGGTATCCCCAACTGGAGACTCGTCATGACTGACATTTTGCTGTCGCTTCAGGATATACATGTCAACTTTCCGGCCCGAAAAAACTGGCTTGGCAAGGTCACCGAGCGCGTGCATGCGCTCAACGGGTTAGATTTACAGATTCGCCAGGGGGAAACATTGGGTATCGTTGGTGAGTCTGGCTGTGGCAAAAGTACGCTGGCTCAACTGCTCATGGGGATGCTCAGGCCGAGTCAGGGGCAATACGCTCGCGGCACAGAAAAACACAGCGGCATGCAAATGGTCTTTCAGGACCCACTCTCGTCGTTGGATCCGCGCTTGCCGGTGTGGCGGATCATTACCGAACCGGTGTGGATCCAACAGCGCAGCGCCGAACGTCACCGTCGCGCCCTTGCGGAAGAGCTGGCGTTACACGTGGGGATTCGCCCGGAATACCTTGACCGCCTGCCGCACGCGTTTTCCGGCGGGCAGCGCCAGCGCATTGCCATTGCCCGCGCATTGTCCTCTGAGCCGGATGTGATTGTGCTCGATGAACCCACCTCGGCGCTGGATATTTCCGTACAGGCGCAAATTCTCAACCTGCTGGTGGCGCTACAGGCACGCAGAAATCTGACCTATGTGCTGATCTCGCATAACGTGTCGGTCGTGCGGCATATGAGCGACCGGGTGGCGGTAATGTACCTCGGGCAAATCGTCGAGCTGGGTGACACGCAGCAGGTATTAACCTCTCCCGCGCACCCCTATACACGTCTGTTGCTGGACTCGGTCCCTAAAACCGGTGCACCGCTGGCGGAAGATCTGGTGTTACGTAAAACCGAGTTGCCGGGGAATCGAACCCTACCGCAGGGATGTTATTTCCGCGATCGCTGCCCGCTGGCGACTCAGGGATGTGAGAAGAAACAGGCATTATTGAAAAACGAGACCGGGAGTGAAGTCCGCTGCTGGCGGGCAGTTAGCGAAATCTGACCGCACGGGCATAGTGTGCCTGGTGTATCAGGCGCAATATGCCTTTTTCAGCGCATCCACCAACATTTCGGATGCAGTCGACAACTTATGATGCGAGGAACGCAGGATCCCAATACGACGCTGGATAACCGGGCCGTCCAGCTCAATACAGGTTGCGCCAAGTTCGGTCATCTGTGTGCGGCACAATGCAGGCACGGCACTGCCGCCTAAACCATTCGCCACCAGGCGTCCAATGGTCACCAACTGGTGACTCTCCAGCGCCACTTCCAGCGCATGGCCGCTTTGTACCAGTTGTTCTTCCAGCATCAGACGTACGGCAGAGGGACGTTGCAAGGTAATAAAATCCAGCGTCAGCAAGTCCTTCCATGCGATGCGTTCCCGGCCAGCCAGACGACTGGTCGGAGGGACGATGGCGATAAAACGATCCATCCCGAGCGGGGTAAAATGCAGGTGTCCGGAGTAGTCCGGTTCAAAGGCAATCCCCATCTCGACCCGCCCTTCGCTGACCATTTCAATCACCTGCTCGTTAATTACGTCGTGCACCGTGACATTGACACCGGCATAGCTGTCGCGAAAGGTCTTGAGCACCGGCGGCAGCACATTCGCGGCAAATGACGGCATCGCAGCAATCGAAATTTTGCCACGTTGCAGTGTAAAGCGCTGGCGCATGGCTTCTTCGGTATTTTCCCAGTCGGCAAGCAGCTGTCGCCCCATGGTCAGCAGCGTTTCGCCCTCCTGCGTCAGGGTCACCTTGCGGGTGGTTCTTAACAGTAAAGCGCCCCCTAACGACTCTTCCAGTCCTTTGATCGCCAGGCTTAACGCGGGTTGCGACATATTCAGCCGTTCACTGGCATGAGCAAAATTCAGAGTGTGAGCTACCGCTAAAAACGCGCGTAACTGTTTGATGCTCATTCTCATTACTCATTCCTTTAACTTGTTGAATACCTTTAATTAACATTAAATTGATAAAAAAACCCAATGAGTGAGTCACAAATTTAAAATTAACAAATCATTTTTCACCCCTAATGATGTCGCCAGGAACAACTGGAGGGGCAAGTGTATGGCTGGACTGGATAAACGGGTCGCCACGTATCAACAGGCGCTGGAAGGGCTGACTGACAACATGACGCTGCTGGCAGGCGGTTTTGGCTTATGCGGTATTCCTGAGAATTTGATTGCAGAAGTGCGCCGTCGGAACGTTCAGGGACTGACCGTGGTGTCGAACAACTGCGGTGTGGACGGGTTTGGCCTCGGCGTGCTGCTGGAAGCACGCCAGGTACGCAAAGTGGTGGCGTCCTATGTCGGTGAAAATGCCCTGTTCGAAAAGCAGGTGCTGAGCGGAGAGCTGGAAGCCATTCTGACACCACAGGGCACGCTGGCGGAGCAGCTACGAGCCGGTGGTGCGGGCATTCCCGCCTTCTTCACCGCCACCGGGTACGGTACCCCCGTCGCCGAAGGCAAAGAGGTGCGCGAGTTTGCCGGCCGGCCTTACATCATGGAGCAGGCGATTACCGGTGATTTCGCGCTGGTCAAAGGCTGGAAAGCCGACTGGTACGGCAACGTCATCTACCGCCATACCGCACAAAACTTTAACCCACTGATGGCAGCAGCCGGACGCATCACGGTAGTCGAAGTGGAAGAAATTGTCCCTCCCGGCGAGCTGGATCCCGCCGCTATTCACACCCCCGGAATTTTCGTCAATCGCATTATTCAGGGTCAGTTCGAAAAACGTATTGAACAACGTACCCTACGCCATCAAGGAGCCTGACCATGTTAACGCGTGAACAAATGGCGATGCGTGTCGCTCGCGAGCTGCGCGACGGTTATTACGTCAACCTCGGTATCGGTATCCCGACCCTGGTGGCCAATTATATCCCCGACGGCATGGACGTGATGCTGCAATCAGAGAACGGCTTACTTGGTATGGGGCCGTTCCCTACTGAGGACGATATTGATGCCGACATGATCAACGCCGGTAAGCAAACCGTGACGGCGCGTAAAGGCGCGGCAATTTTCGACTCCGCTCAATCCTTCGCCATGATCCGCGGCGGCCACGTCGACCTGACGGTTCTTGGCGCATTTGAAGTGGATACCCATGGCAACATCGCCTCGTGGATGATCCCCGGAAAAATGGTGAAAGGCATGGGCGGCGCGATGGATCTGGTCGCTGGCGCTGAAAACATCATCGTGGTGATGACACACGCCTCGAAAAGCGGCGAATCCAAGCTGCTTCCCAGTTGCACTCTGCCCTTGACCGGCGTGGCCTGTATCAAGCGCGTGCTGACCGACCTGGCGCTGCTGGAAATTGCCGACGGCGCGTTCATTCTGCGCGAACGGGCACCAGGCGTCAGCGTGGACGAGATTGTTGCCAGAACCGCCGGCAAGCTGATCGTTCCCGATCATGTCCCCGAAATGCACTTCAACTGAGGATCTGACCATGATGGATGTTGTTATTGTTGCGGCAACGCGCACGCCAATTGGCAGTTTTCATGGTGCCCTTGCCCCGCTCTCTGCCGTTGAGTTAGGGACAACGGTTATCCGTGCCCTGCTGGAAAAGACCGGTGTTGTGCCAGAACAAATAGACGAAGTGATCCTGGGCCAGGTCCTGACGACCGGCTGTGGTCAGAATCCGGCCAGACAGACCGCAATTCGTGCCGGTTTGCCGGTAACTACTCCGGCGATAACCCTCAATTTACTGTGCGGCTCGGGGCTAAAAGCGGTCCATCATGCGGTACAGGCCATTCGCTGCGGTGATGCGGACATCGTGATTGCCGGCGGCCAGGAAAGCATGAGCAATGCACCCTATTTTCTCGACGGTGCCCGCGCAGGATTACGTCTGGGGCATACCAGCCTGAAGGACAGCGTGGTACATGACGGGCTGTGGGATGCGTTCAACGACTACCATATGGGCATTACCGCCGAGAATCTGGCGGATAAATTTGCCATCAGCCGCGATCAACAGGATGCCTTCGCCCTGCACTCCCAGCAAAAAGCGGCCGCCGCCCTCGAAGCCGGTCGGTTTAACGCAGAAATCACCCCGGTTAGCGTCCCGCAAGGGAAAAAAGCACCGCGCGTGGTGGAGCGTGATGAGCAACCTCGCCCGGAGACTCAGGCAGAAAAACTGGCGCAGTTGAAACCGGCATTTCGTCCTGGCAACGGCACGGTGACGGCGGGCAATGCGTCTTCCCTAAACGACGGCGCGGCAGCGGTAATGGTAATGAGTGCCGCTAAAGCCGCTGAATTAAACCTTCCGGTACTGGCAAAAATCACCGGCTACGCCGTCTCGGGCGTCGATCCGGCCATTATGGGGATCGGCCCGGTAGACGCCTCGCTGAAGTGCCTGAAGCGTGCGGGCTGGACGCTGGATGAGATTGATTTGATTGAAGCCAACGAAGCTTTTGCCGCCCAGGCGCTGGCGGTCGGCGAATCGCTGAACTGGGACAGCAGCAAGGTTAACGTAAACGGTGGGGCAATTGCGCTCGGTCACCCTATCGGAGCCTCAGGCTGCCGCATTCTGGTCACCCTGCTACATGAAATGGCGCGGCGCAACGTCGCCAAAGGTCTGGCGACGCTGTGCGTCGGTGGCGGCCATGGCGTGGCGCTGACGGTAGAACGTCCAACAGGAGCACACCATGCAGACTAATCACATTAGCGTCCTGGGAGCCGGGCTAATGGGCGTTGGTATCGCCACCCACTTTGCCCGTTTTGGTCATCCTATCTGGCTGTTTGATACCGACAGCAACCGCATTGCCGAGATAACGGCTGTTGCCAGCAGCATTCTGGACGAGCTGATTGCCACCGACCAGTTTGCCGCCACAGAAAAAGCCCCCGTTCTCGCGCGACTGCACGGCACAACCTCTCTGGCGGATATCGCTGCGTCAGGATTATTGATTGAAGCGATCCCGGAGCGGCTAGAGCTGAAGCACGCGCTGTACGCACAGCTGGAAGCCGTTATCTCACCGGAAGCGATTATCGCCAGCAACACCAGCGGCCTGCCGCCGGATGCGCTGGCGGAAAGACTCGCGCACCCGGAGCGGTTGCTGATCGCACATTTCTGGAATCCACCGCACTTTATTCCGCTGGTTGAAATCGTGCCGGGCACAGCAACCAAACCTGAATATCTCAGTGAATTGCAGCAATGGCTGGTCGCGATGCAGCTTGAGGCGGTGGTGCTCGACCGTGCTGCGCCGGGCTTTGTCGGCAACCGCCTGCAGTTTGCCCTGCTGCGTGAAGCGCTGCATATCGTCAAAAGCGGTATTGCCAGCGCCGAGGTGGTAGACCAGGTGATGCGTGCGTCGCTGGGCCGCCGTTACGCGATGGTCGGCCCGCTGGAAGCGGCGGACATGACCGGGCTTGCCACCGTGCAGGATATTTGTCGCCATCTGCTTCCAACACTTGCCACCGGCAGCGACATGATGTCGCTGGTCGCTGACAAGGTTGCTCGCGGTGAAACCGGTTTACGCAGCGGTCAGGGGTTCTATCACTGGGATGATTCGCGCAAGGAATACATCCAGCAACGCCGGGAACATCAGCTGCGCTTTGCCCTGAAACCATAATGTCACTTTCTGCACCCAACTATAATAATAAGGAGTCAAGATGAGTGTATTAATCGCCCTGGCCGCGCTGGGCCTGCTGATGCTGGCAGCCTATCGCGGATACAGCGTCATCCTGTTTGCCCCCATCGCGGCATTAGGTGCTGTTTTGCTGACTGAACCCAGCGCCGTCGGCCCTGCCTTTACCGGCCTGTTTATGGAAAAAATGGTCGGTTTTGTGAAGCTGTACTTCCCGGTGTTCTTACTGGGCGCGGTGTTTGGCAAGTTAATCGAATTATCCGGTTTTTCCCGTTCAATCGTCGCCGCCGCCATCAATATTCTCGGTCGGCGACACGCCATTCCTGTCATCGTACTGGTGTGTGCGCTGCTGACTTACGGCGGTGTCTCGTTGTTCGTGGTGGCGTTTGCAGTGTATCCGTTTGCCGCCGAGCTGTTCCGTCAAAGCAACATTCCTAAGCGACTGATCCCGGCAACTGTGGCGCTGGGCGCCTTCTCTTTCACCATGGATGCGCTGCCCGGTACACCGCAGATCCAGAACATTATCCCGACCAGCTTCTTTGGTACCAACGCCTGGGCCGCGCCCTGGCTGGGGTTGATAGGTTCGCTGTTTATTATCTTTGTCGGCCTGATTTACCTTGAGCGTCAGCGCCGCAAAGCGCAGGCAAAGAACGAAGGCTATGGCACTGAACTGCTTAACGAACCGGAAACGCCGGATAATATTAATCTGCCAAACCCGATTATTGCGATTTCGCCGCTGATTCTGGTGGGAGTGTTTAACCTGTTGTTCACCCGCTGGATCCCGGTATTTTATGGTTCAACGCATCAACTTGAGCTGCCGGGTCTTGCCAAACCGATTACCACTGAAGTCGGCAAAATTACCGCTATCTGGGCGGTGGAAGCCGCGCTGATTGCCGGGATCCTGCTGGTCGTGATTTTTGGTTTTCGTAATATCAAAGGTCGCCTGGCGGAAGGCAGCCGAACGGCGGTGGGAGGTGCGATCCTCGCGGCAATGAATACCGCTTCAGAATACGGTTTTGGCGCAGTGATCGCCGCGTTGCCGGGCTTCCTGGTACTGTCAAAAGCGCTGGCGGCCATTCCCGACCCGTTGCTCAACGAAGCCATCAGCATCACCACTCTGGCCGGGATCACCGGTTCAGCATCCGGCGGGATGAGTATTGCGCTCGCGGCAATGTCAGACACCTTTATCGCCGCCGCACATGCCGCCAACATTCCACTGGAAGTCTTTCACCGCGTGGCCTCTATGGCCAGTGGTGGCATGGATACTCTGCCGCATAACGGGGCGGTAATCACGCTGCTGGCCATCACCGGTCTCAGCCACCGTCAGGCATATGGTGGGATCTTCGCCATCACCATAATCAAAAGTCTGGCCGTTCTGTTTGTGATCGGCGTCTTCTACACCACCGGCATTGTTTAAGGAGAATCATCATGAACTTAACGGGAAAAGTGGCCCTGGTTACCGGCTCCACCAGCGGTATTGGATTAGGCATTGCGCAGGTGCTGGCGAAAGCTGGCGCCACACTGATTCTTAACGGCTTTGGTGATGCTGAGGCGGCAAAAGATGCCGTGGCGAAGTATGGCAAAACACCGGGGTATCACGGGGCGGATCTCAGCGATGCAGCGCAAATTACCGAGATGATGCGCTACGCCGACAGCGAGTTCGGCGGCGTGGATATTCTGGTCAACAACGCCGGGATCCAGCATGTTTCACCGCTGGAGACGTTCCCGGTCGATAAATGGAATGCGATCATCGCGATTAATCTGTCCTCCGTTTTTCACACTACCCGTCTGGCGCTGCCCGGCATGCGTCAACGCAACTGGGGCCGCATCATTAATATCGCCTCTGTGCACGGGCTGGTGGCGTCAAAAGAAAAATCGGCCTATGTCGCGGCTAAACACGGCGTGGTGGGGCTAACCAAGACCACCGCACTTGAGACAGCGCAGACCGGCATAACCTGTAACGCACTGTGTCCCGGCTGGGTGCTGACGCCGCTGGTACAACAGCAGATCGACAAGCGCATTGCCGAGGGCACCGCGCCGGATGTTGCGCGCGATGCTCTGCTCGCGGAGAAGCAACCGTCACGCGAGTTTGTCACCCCGGAACAACTGGGAGAGCTGGCGCTGTTCTTATGTTCAGACGGTGCGGCGCAGGTGCGCGGTGTGGCGTGGAATATGGACGGCGGTTGGGTGGCGCAGTAAGTTATGTCAGCCGGATGCGCTCTCGCATCCGGCACATCATCGTTAAGACTTCAGCTGGTAATCCAGCGTAATTTCCGCGTTCAGAACCTGTGATACCGGACATCCGGCTTTCGCTTTCTGGATAATTCCGTCGAAGGTTGCGGCATCAATGCCGGGGACGGAAACGTCACTGTGCAGCGCCACTTTGGTGATGGCAAAACCCGCATCCACCTTATCCAGAGAAACATCGGCAGTGGTATCAATGGCGTCTGGCGTGAAGCCCGCCTCACCCAGCATTAACGAAAGAGCCATCGAGAAGCAGGCCGCATGAGCCGCGCCAATCAACTCTTCAGGATTGGTGCCTTTCGCACCTTCAAATCGCGTATTAAACCCATACGGCTGCTGGTTCAACACGCCACTTTCGGTCGACACGGTCCCTTTACCGCGTTTAATGTCGCCTTCCCAGTGTGCCTGACCTTTCTTATGGATAGTCATTACCGCTCTCCTGTGTTGTCGTCGGAGTAACAAGTATAGGACGCTGAGGGAAACACATGACGCATATTGGATAGTTCTGTATTAACTGCTTAAGCATTGACCTTTCAGATGAAATGACCGACCATCCAGAAAGCCGTTATTTTAGACACCGGCTGTTAATCAGGTTGTATTTCGTCCGCGCTTACGCGGGCTCGCCCTTGAAACCAGTAACAGGATTAAGGAGTTAGAATGAAATCGAACCGTCAGGCCCGTCATGTTCTTGGACTGGACCACAAAATCTCCAATCAACGTAAAACCGTGACCGAAGGCGACAAAACCAGCGTGGTCAACAACCCTACCGGAAGAAAACGCCGCGCTGACGCCAAGTAATACCCCGCACGTTATACTGAATAATGATGATATACACCATTGCAACCGCAGTGGTGTTTTTGCTTATAAAACCCCTTAACCCATTCACAATGCTTTATACTTCGGCCGTTTCCCTGGCGGAAGGCAACCTACGATCATAAACAGTGCCAGGGAGGGTTATTCAAAAAAGAGTGAGTGACATGGAAAACGAAACTAACAAACTGCGTTCCCTTTACATCCCTTACGCTGGCCCGGTACTGCTGGAATTTCCCTTACTGAACAAAGGGAGTGCTTTCAGTGTGGAAGAACGCCGTAACTTCAACCTGCTGGGGTTACTGCCGGAAGTGGTCGAGACGATTGAAGAGCAGGCCGAACGCGCCTGGATCCAATATCAGGGATTCAAAACGGAAATCGACAAACATATCTACCTGCGCAACATTCAGGATACCAACGAAACCCTGTTTTACCGACTGGTACAAAACCATCTTGATGAGATGATGCCGGTTATCTATACCCCGACGGTGGGTGCCGCCTGTGAGCGTTTCTCCGAGATTTATCGTCGCGCGCGCGGCGTGTTTATCTCCTACCAGAACCGCCATAACATGGACGATATCCTGCAAAACGTCCCGAACCACAATATCAAAGTTATCGTCGTGACCGACGGTGAACGTATTCTGGGTCTTGGTGACCAGGGGATCGGCGGGATGGGCATTCCTATCGGCAAACTGTCGCTGTACACCGCCTGTGGCGGCATCAGCCCGGCTTACACCCTGCCGGTGGTGCTGGATGTCGGTACCAACAATCAGCAGTTGCTGAACGACCCGCTGTATATGGGCTGGCGTAATCCGCGCATAACCGACAATGAGTACTACGAATTTGTTGATGAGTTCATTCAGGCGGTGAAACATCGCTGGCCAGAAGTGCTGCTGCAGTTTGAAGACTTCGCGCAGAAAAACGCCATGCCGTTGCTGACCCGCTATCGTGATGAGATTTGCTCGTTTAATGACGATATTCAGGGCACGGCGGCGGTTACCGTCGGGACGCTGATTGCAGCCAGCCGCGCGGCGGGCAGCCAGTTGAGCGAACAAAATATTGTCTTCCTTGGTGCGGGTTCCGCCGGTTGCGGGATTGCCGAGCAGATCATCGCGCAGATCCAGCGTGAAGGATTAAGTGAAGAAGCCGCACGTCAGCGTGTGTTTATGGTTGACCGCTTTGGTCTGTTAACCGACAAAATGCCGAACCTGCTCTCGTTCCAGACCAAACTGGTGCAAAAGCGCGAAAACCTGCAGCACTGGGATACGAAAGAAGATGTGCTGTCTCTGCTCGACGTGGTTCGCAACGTGAAGCCGGACATTCTGATCGGTGTCTCCGGTCAGACGGGTTTGTTTACCGAAGAAATTATTCGTGAGATGCACAAGCACTGTCCGCGCCCAATCGTCATGCCGCTGTCTAACCCGACGTCGCGCGTGGAAGCCACGCCGCAGGATATTATTGCCTGGACCGAAGGCAATGCGCTGGTGGCTACCGGTAGCCCGTTTGCTCCCGTCGCCTGGAAAGATAAAATCTACCCGATTGCCCAGTGTAACAACGCCTATATCTTCCCGGGTATCGGCCTTGGCGTGATCGCCTCTGGCGCCAGGCGCATCACTGATGAAATGCTGATGTCGGCCAGCGAAACGCTGGCACAGTATTCACCGCTGGTGTTGAACGGCGAAGGGCTGGTATTACCGGAACTGAAGGATATTCAGACCGTTTCCCGCGCCATAGCCTTTGCCGTCGGTAAAATGGCCCAGCAGCAAGGCATGGCAGTGAAAACATCGGCTGAAGCCCTGCAGCAGGCGATTGACGAGAATTTCTGGCAAGCAGAATATCGCGACTACCGTCGTACCTCTATCTGACGGTTTACCCGGCGGCGCCCTGCCGCCGGGTGTTCAACACTTGCACAATTCAGCGACTTGCGATTACACTTTCACCATCGATTAACATTCGGGAAAAAACTAAGGAGGATACTTATGCTGTACTGTGAACGTTTGATCGTTTCACATGCTTTTGGCGATCGCCAGTGCTCAAGCGTTATCGGTATCGTGCTGCGATAACTTCTGCTTGAGCGAAGCTAACGTCTAAATCCCCTTCTCTCGGGCTTACCGGGTTATCGTCAGCGATGTTTGACGAGGCGTTTTTACGTCTGTAACTCTTGAGTAAGCAACAATGAGCACATTACTTACCGCACAATCCTTACACGTTGATACGGCATTTGGCACGCTATTCGACGATCTCACTTTTACCCTGAAAAAAGGCGACCGCATTGGGCTTATCGGCTACAACGGCTGCGGCAAAAGCACGCTGTTAAAACTGCTGGATGGCACGATTTCTCCCACCAGCGGATCCCTTGCCCAGGCACATCACTGTCATCTTGCGCGCGTAGAACAGCATTTGCCGGATGAGATCCTGCCGCTAACACTCCAGGAAGCCGTACTGGCACAACTTCCCGAGCATGAACACGCGGGTCAGCAATGGCGGGTTGAGTCACTACTCGCAGAGATGGGCTTTACGCCTGAGAATTTGCACCTCACCGCACAAACGCTGAGCGGCGGCCAGCACACGCGCCTGCTGCTGGCCCGCGCGCTGATGCGCAATCCCGACCTGCTGTTGCTGGATGAACCGGGTAACCATCTGGATTTGCCCACATTGCTGTGGCTGGAGCAGTTTTTACAGCGCTGGTCCGGCAGTTTTGTGGTGGTGTCTCACGATCCACAATTGCTGGATGCAGTGACGCACGGAACGTGGATCCTCCGGGATCATTCCCTGCATGCGTTCGATCTCCCCTGTAGTGCGGCGCGCCAGGCGTTGGTGGACAGAGATGCCAGCGATGCCCTGCGCCATAAGGCAGAACAAAAGGAAATCGATCGCGTTACTGCCAGCGCCAAACGTCTGGCCACCTGGGGACGGGTCTACGACAACGAAGATTTGTCTCGCAAAGCCAAACAGATGGAAAAACAAGTGCAGCGCCTGAAGGATGACCAGACGGATGTCACCGCCGGAAGTCAGTGGTCACTAACATTGCATGGCGATGCCCTGCGTGCCGACCGCTTGCTGGAAATGACAGACCTCCCCGTCTCTCCGGCAGCGGATGCGGCAACGCTGTTTTCCATTGCCGGTATTCGCATCAAAAGCGGCGATCGCGTGGCGATTGTCGGGCGTAACGGCTGTGGAAAATCGTCGCTATTAAAGCTTATCTGGCAGCAATATCAGGCGCAAATGACCACGACATCGCTGGTGCTGCACCCGCGGGTGACGCTGGGGTATTACGACCAGTCGCTCAACCAGCTTGCGGATGATGATTCGTTGTTCGAGGCTCTCGAGCCGTTTGCCCCGCAGCCGGATGTGCGCAAAATGGCACTGATTAGCGCGGGGTTCCCGTGGATCCGCCACGCTCAACGGGTCAGCACCTTAAGCGGCGGCGAACGTTCGCGCCTGCTGTTTATCGGGCTGACGCTTGCCCGCTATAGCCTGTTGATGCTCGACGAGCCGACCAACCATCTGGATATGGAAGGCAAAGAAGCGCTGGCGCACACGCTGCAACACTTCAGCGGCGGCGTGCTGCTGGTCAGTCACGACCGTCAGCTTATCCGCCAAAGCTGCAACCGCTTCTGGTTTATTGATGAGGGTGAACTTAGCGAATGGCACGACCTGGAAGCGATTAACGCCCGCATTCAGGAAACCGCCAGTGAGCTAGCGGCGAGCAAAAAGGTGGCAGAGGTTGTTTCTGATCCGCATCATCATGGCGACGAAATACTGGAGAAACTTCTCGAGCTGGAGCAGCGGCTGTCTGATGACCTGTCACGTAAAACCAAACATCAAAAACCGCAGTTGCAGGCACAATGGCGCAAGGAGATTGAGCATCTGAATTCACTACTGGAGTAAAACGGTTGCCGGATGGCGGCATTATGTCGCCGTCTGGCGAATCTTGCGCGCCGCTTTCCATTTATCCTCCTGCCCGCTTTTCCTTTTAACGTACTCGCTGCACACTTTGGCAAAACTCGGCGATTAATGTTGCGTTCAGAGGAACATTAATGATAGTGTTCCTTTTGAGGGAACAAGGACGGTATGGATGATCATGAACTTCAGACACAAAGGATTGCGCGACTTGTTTCTTCAGGGGCGAACATCAGGCGTGACGGCGAAGCATGTCCGGCGATTGCGGCACCGACTTGCCGTTATTGATGCAGCGAGCCATGTAACAGATATCAATATGCCTGGTTATAAACTGCATGCGTTAACTGGCGATCGCGACGGCGTTTGGTCGATTTCTGTTTCAGGCAACTGGCGTATTACGTTTGAATTCGTCAATGGCGATGCATATATACTGGATTACGAGGACTATCATTGATGAAAATGGCTAATCATCCCCGTCCGGGGGATATTATTCAGGAAGCGCTGGATGAGTTAAACGTCAGCCTGCGCGAATTTGCCAGAGCAATGGAGATTGCCCCCTCAACCGCGAGCCGACTGTTAACGGGCAAGGCAGCATTAACCCCGGAAATGGCGATCAAACTTTCAGTGGTGATCGGCAGTTCGCCCGAAATGTGGTTGAATCTGCAGAATGCCTGGAGTCTGGCTGAAGCGCAAAAAAGCGTGGATATCTCACGTCTGCGCAAACTGGTAGCACAGTAACGGTATTGTAGGCTGGATAAACCTGCGTTATCCGGCAGGTCTTAATGGACAAAAAAATGGCGCTACATCGGTAGCGCCATTTTTATCAGCAGAACGTCAATGGGTTATTGCAGCCCTTGCTCGTTCTCTTTTTTGGCTTCGGCTTTTTCGACTTCGCGATACCAGCGAGGGTGATGCTTCTTCGCCCAGCGGCGGCTGACCTTCCCTTCGACCATGCCTTTAATCGATCCTTTCACCCAAAATGCCATGTACATATGGATGAGGATGGCGTGCATCAAAATAATACCCGCCGCAGCGTGGATCAGCAGGCTGTAACGCACAACCTGCATTGGGAAGAACTGCGCAAAGTACGGACGCCAGATAATCACGCCGGTAATCAACAGCACAAAAATCATGCTCATGATCGACCAGAACATCATTTTTTGTCCGGCGTTGTACTTACCGACGTCCGCCACCTTGTGTTCATTGCCCTTCAGCACTTCCACAATGTTTTTCAGCCACGGAATATCTTTCTTATCCGGGATGTTGTGGTGCACAAAGCGCACAAACATGAACATCAGCGCGACGAAAATCAGCAGACCGAAGAATGGGTGCAAAATGCGGCCCATTTGCGGTGTACCGAAGGTCTGCGTCAGCCACTGCAGCGTCGGGAAGAAAAACGAAATCCCCGACAGCGACACCAGAAAGAAGCAGATCACCACTGTCCAGTGACAGGCGCGGTCGATAAACTTCGTGCGCACAATCATTTTCGACTTACTCATGATGATCCTCCTCGTCGTCGTCCACTTCCTTGTTCGGGCCAATACCGATGTAGTGATAAATCAGCCCGGCGAAGGTGGCGATAAATCCGGCGGCGGCCAGCGGTTTCAGTGCCCCTTTCCACAGATTGATAGAAGTATCTATCTGCGGATCTTTTGGCAAACCGTGGTACAACTCCGGCTGGTTGGCATGATGCAGGACGTACATAACGTGCGTCCCACCCACACCCTCCGGGTTGTAGACACCGGCATGTTCGTAGCCGCGCGATTTCAGTTTTTCCACGCGCTGCTCGGCCATTTCCAGCATCTCTTGCTTGGTGCCGAAATGTATCGCCCCGGTCGGACACGTTTTCACGCAGGCAGGTTCCTGCCCGACGCTCACGCGATCCACACACAGCGTACACTTATACACGCGGTTATCCTCTTTATTGAGGCGCGGAATATTAAATGGACACCCGGCAATACAGTAACCGCAGCCAATGCAATGCTCTGACTGGAAATCAACAATCCCGTTGGCGTACTGGATGATGGCTCCGGCAGACGGGCACGCCTTCAGGCAGCCCGGATCTTCACAGTGCATACAGCCGTCTTTACGAATCAGCCATTCCAGCTTGCCATTCTGTTCGGTTTCGGTAAAACGCATCACCGTCCAGGATTTGGCGCTGAGATCGGCAGGGTTGTCGTACACCCCGACGCAATGGCCGACTTCATCACGGATATCGTTCCACTCTGAACATGCCACCTGACAGGCTTTACAACCAATACAGGTGGAAACGTCAATCAGCTTCGCGACTTCTGCTTTGTAATCACGTGCCTGAGGAGGCGGCGTGATGGAGTTGGTAGCGGACCTTTTGATGATGTCCTGCGTTTCCATAGACATATGATCGCCTCCCTTACGCCTTCTCGATGTTAACTAAAAACGCTTTGTATTCCGGCGTTTGCGAGTTTGCATCACCGACATTTGGTGTCAGGGTGTTGGCGATAAAGCCTTTACGCGCGACTCCTTCAAAGCCCCAGTGAATCGGGATCCCCACCGTCTCTACCTGCTGACCGTTGACGTTCAGCGAGCGCAGACGACGCGTCACCACCGCAACCGCACGAATGAACCCGCGCTTGCTGCTGACTTTCACGTGATCGCCGTTGGCAATCCCTTTCGCCGCCGCCAGCGTTTCGCTGATTTCCACAAACTGCTCTGGCTGGGCAATCGCATTCAACAACGCGTGCTTGGTCCAGGTGTGGAAATGTTCGGTCAGACGATAGGTCGTACCAACATATGGGAAGTCATTCTTATTCCCCATACGTAACGCATCCGCTTCGTACAGACGTGCTGCCGGGTTAGAGATGACGTTCGGGTGCAGCGGGTTGGTACCCAGCGGCGTTTCCATCGGCTCGTAGTGTTCCGGGAACGGCCCTTCCGCCAGCTTGTCGATGGCGAACAGACGACCCAGACCTTCCGGTTGCATGATAAACGGATTGGTCGCGCTACCTGGCGGTGCGTTGTTGAAGTCCGGGATATCGTTACCCGTCCACTTCGTTCCGTTCCACTTGATCAGCATGCGCTTCGGATCCCACGGTTTACCCTGCGGATCGACCGATGCGCGGTTATACAGCACGCGGCGGTTCAGTGGCCATGCCCATGCCCAACCCAGCGTATTCCCCAGCCCCGACGGGTCAGAGTTATCGCGGTTAGCCATCTGGTTGCCCTGCTCGGTCCAGCTACCGGTGTAAATCCAGCAGGAGGATGCCGTAGTACCGTCATCACGCAGCAGCGCAAAGCTGTTCAGCAACTGACCTTTCTTCGCAACCAGCACGCCGTTGGCATCATAGAGATCTTCCAGTGCATAGCCGTTGTTCTCTTTCGCCACTTCTTCTGAATGCGGTTCGTCCGGCTGCTTGTAGCTCCAGCTCATTTTCAGTACTGGCTCTACGCCTTTACCACCTTCAGTGCGATACATATTGCGCAGACGATGGTAAATACCGGCCAGAATTTCACCGTCATTGCGCGCTTCGCCCGGTGCATCCTGACCTTTCCAGTGCCACTGCAGCCAGCGTCCGGAGTTGGCAATTGAGCCGTCTTCTTCCGCAAAGCAGGTTGATGGCAGACGGAACACTTCGGTCTGGATAGTCGACGGATCGACATCGTTCGATTCGCCATGGTTTTGCCAGAACGTTGAGGTTTCTGTCACCAGCGGATCGATAACCACCAGATACTTCAGTTTGCTCAGCGACTGCACCACTTTGTTTTTGTCCGGGAAGGACGCAACCGGGTTAAAGCCCTGACAGATGTAGCCGGTGACTTTCCCGCTATCCATCATGTTGAAGTATTTAATGACGTCGTAGGACTGATCCCACTTCGGCAGCCAGTTAAAGCCCCAGTCATTGTCTTTCTGCGCCGCATCGCCGTAGAAAGATTTCATCAGGCTAACGAAGAACTTAGGATAGTTACCCCAGTAGTTCACCTGATCGGCCAGCGTGGCTTTTGGCGTATTCGCCGTCAGATACGTTTGCAGATCGGTCTGTTTCTCAGACGGCAGCGTCAGATAGCCCGGCAGGCTGGTAGACAGCAGACCTAAGTCGGTTAACCCCTGAATATTGGAGTGACCGCGCAAAGCGTTGACGCCGCCACCGGCCATCCCCATGTTACCCAACAGCAACTGGATCATCGCCATGGTGCGGATGTTCTGCGCGCCCACGGTATGCTGAGTCCAGCCCAGTGCGTACAGGAAGGTGGTGGTACGATCGGCCGCGCTGGTAGAGGCCAGCACTTCACACACTTTCAGGAAGTCGGCTTTTGGCGTACCGCAGATGTTTTCCACCACGTCCGGCGTATAGCGGGAAACGTGCTGTTTCAGCAAGTTCCAGACACAGCGCGGATGGGACAGCGTTTCATCGCGTTTGGCGTAGCCGTTTTCATCGAACTGGTAGTTCCACGACGATTTATCGTATTGACGTTTTTCTGCGTCGTAGCCGCTGAACAGACCCTCTTCGAAAGCAAAGTCATCCCGCACCAGCAGGCTGGCGTTGGTATAGTGCTTAACGTATTCAGCGTTAATTTTGTTGTTTTCAATCAGGTACAGCAACACACCGGAAAGGAACGTAATGTCCGTACCGGAACGAATCGGCGCGTAAATATCCGCGACGGAGGCTGTACGTGTAAAACGGGGATCGACAACAATCAGCGTGGCATCATTGTTGTTCTTGGCTTCCATCGCCCAGCGGAATCCCACCGGATGTGCTTCAGCGGCGTTACCGCCCATCACCATCACGACGTTAGCGTTTTTGATATCAACCCAGTGGTTGGTCATCGCACCGCGACCAAATGTTGGAGCAAGACTTGCTACCGTTGGTCCGTGTCAGACGCGCGCCTGGTTATCTACCGCCAGCATGCCGAGTGAGCGCACAAATTTTTGCGTCAGCATGCCGGTTTCATTACTTGCCGCAGATGCGCACAGCATCCCGGTTGAAAGCCAGCGGTTTACCGTTACGCCCTGCTCATTCTTCTCAATGAAGTTGGCGTCACGGTCAGCTTTCATTAATTTTGCAATGCGGGTGAATGCTTCATCCCAGCTAATGCGCTGCCATTTATCGGAACCCGGTGCGCGATATTCAGGATAACGTAAACGGTTTTCACTGTGTACGTAGTCCAGCAATCCTGCGCCCTTCGGACATAATGCCCCACGGCTCACCGGATGATCCGGATCCCCCTCGATATGGTAAATCGATTCTTTGGCATTTTTTGCTCCATCACCCAGGCTATACATTAATAGCCCGCAACCTACGGAACAGTATGTGCAGGTGTTTCGGATCTCTTTCGCGCGTATCAGCTTGTAATTTCGCGCCTGAGCCAGAGCCATCTTGGGTGCAAAACCCAGTGCGGCTACTGTTGTTCCCGCCATACCGCCCGCGCAGATTTTAAAGAATTGTCTGCGGCTGACGTCCATTGCTTTCCTCTTTTTTGCAGGGATGCGTACACTGGCACTTTCTCGTTGCACTAAAGCGGCAGCTTGAAAGGTGATGTGTACAACTTCGCGACGAAACTAACAGCTATATCCATAAATTTTTTGCGTCAAATCAATAACGAAACGGTTCCGCTACTAAATAGTGCAGTTTGTTTTACCCTCATACCCATAAGGGGTTAGCCAAAAGCTAATTCGTTAGCGTGCTACGACCTAAAAGTGCTATACATTTCAGCTCCATTTTTTTGCCAGTACTATGGACAGACAAACCGAATGACAAAACAAAAAGCAACGTTGATTGGGCTTATCGCCATCATCCTCTGGAGCACCATGGTTGGGCTGATCCGTGGCGTTAGCGAGGGACTGGGGCCCGCTGGCGGCGCTGCCATGATCTTTTCTTTAAGCGGTCTGCTGCTAATATTCACCGTTGGCTTCCCGAATATCCGTCAGTTTCCTGTTCGCTATTTAATCGCCGGCAGCATACTGTTCGTTAGCTATGAAATATGTTTAGCGTTAGCGCTGGGCTATGCCGCCACCCGCCACCAGGCGATTGAGGTCGGTATGGTTAATTATCTCTGGCCCAGCCTGACCATATTGTTTGCGATATTATTTAATGGTCAAAAAACAACCTGGCTGGTCATCCCCGGATTAATCGTGGCATTGACCGGCGTTTGCTGGGTATTAGGTGGAGATAATGGACTTAACTTAGGTGAAATTGTCAGCAACGTCGCCAGTAGCCCGCTCAGTTATTTTCTCGCTTTTCTTGGCGCATTTATCTGGGCAACCTATTGCACTGTGACCAATAAATATGCAAAAGGCTTTAACGGCATCACCGTGTTCGTTTTACTGACGGCCACCAGTTTGTGGATTTATTATTTTATTACGCCACAACCTGAGATGGTGTTCAGCACGCCGGTGACCATTAAACTGTTTACCGCCGCATTAACCTTAGGATTTGCCTATGCGGCGTGGAATATCGGTATCCTGCACGGGAACGTCACGGTTATGGCCGTTGGCTCTTATTTCACACCGGTCCTCTCTTCAGCACTTGCCGCCGTGCTGCTGAGCGCCCCGCTGTCATTTTCGTTCTGGCAAGGTGCACTGATGGTCTGTGCTGGCTCTTTGCTGTGCTGGCTGGCAACACGCCGCGCCTGAAAAAAGATGCCGGGTGGAGCCTCAAAGCGAAATCCGGTTATATTATCGTCAAATTAATGGGTATTTATTGTTCATTCCACTTGTGTTTTATGTTTTATTTTGTTTAATTAAATGTTAAATATATGGTAATTAATTAACCCATGAAAGTATTGCATGGTTATCTATAACCCTCTAAATGTATATATTACACATACGTAACTAACGCTAATTAAACCATAGTCAGCATAATAGTTCCTGGTGTAAATATACCCTTCCAGATAAGTCACCTATTATGACTAATATAATCAGTTGTATTAAGTAGATCTAGATCACACAACTTCAAATATTCTGCAATATTATGAAACTTATTATTGAACTCATACCACAAGGTCATTTAAAAATAGTTCGCCATTGACGAACCCCTTCGTTTAGCAATGGTTTAGGAATCACACCAAGAAGAAAATTATAAGGATTATTAAGAATGAAACTTAAATTAGTTGCAGTGGCAGTGACTTCCCTGTTGGCAGCAGGTGCGGTAAACGCAGCTGAGGTATATAACAAAGACGGCAACAAACTGGATCTGTACGGTAAAGTTCACGCTCAGCATCACTTCTCTGACGACACCAGCAGCGATGGCGACAAAACTTACGCACGTATGGGCTTCAAAGGCGAAACCCAGATCAACGACCAGCTGGTTGGTTATGGCCAGTGGGAATATGAATTCAAAGGTAACCGTTCTGAAGATCAGGGTGCCGAAGCAGACAAAACCCGTCTGGCATTCGCTGGCCTGAAATTCGCTGAATATGGTTCTTTCGACTACGGCCGTAACTACGGCGTAGCCTACGACATCGGCGCATGGACCGACGTTCTGCCTGAGTTCGGCGGTGATACCTGGACCCAGACTGACGTGTTCATGACCCAGCGTGCTACCGGTGTTGCAACTTACCGTAACACCGACTTCTTCGGTCTGGTTGAAGGTCTGAACTTTGCCGCGCAGTACCAGGGCAAAAACGATCGCAGTAAAGACATTGAAGCAAATGGCGACGGTTTCGGTCTGTCTACTACTTATGAATACGAAGGCTTCGGCATCGGTGCAACCTATGCGAAATCTGACCGTACTGATGACCAGATGCGTAATGGCAATAACGAATTCTACGCTTCCGGTAAAAACGCAGAAGTATGGGCTGCTGGCCTGAAATATGATGCGAACAACATCTACCTGGCAACCACCTACTCTGAAACCCGTAACATGACCAAGTTCGGTAAAGTTGACGGTATCGCTAACAAAGCTCAGAACTTTGAAGCAGTTGCTCAGTACCAGTTCGACTTCGGTCTGCGTCCGTCCATCGCTTACCTGAAATCCAAAGGTAAAGATCTGGGTGTTTACGGCGACCAGGACCTGGTTGAATACGTAGATCTGGGTGCGACCTACTACTTCAACAAAAACATGTCCACCTTCGTTGATTACAAAATCAACCTGCTGGACGACAACAAATTCACTTCTGACGCACGCGTTAGCACTGACAACATCGTGGCAGTTGGTCTGAACTACCAGTTCTAATTTTGTTGTAAGTGAAATACAAAGCCAGTCCTCTACGGGCTGGCTTTTTCTCTTGAAGTAGACTCGGTCATAAGGAGTATGACGTGCAGACGTTCACAGGTCGTTGTCTTTGCGGACAAAGTCATTTTACCGTTAACGTCGACATGCTTGATGTCTATGCCTGCCACTGCACGCTGTGCCAGAAGTGGTCTGGCGGCATCGCCATGTATCTGGAAGCCAGCGGTCATCCGCTGATGTCGCCAGAATCTGCGGAACCTTCGCACTTCCCTTCTTCAAATCGTGGTGAACGTTTCTTCTGTTCCGGTTGCGGATGCCCACTGTGGTTTACGTTGACCGACAGCGAACGCTACTTTATTCCGTGGACCTTGCTGGAACTTAACGAAGTAGACCGCCGCCGCCTGATTTTAGCGGCAGAGATCTACACTGAAACACAGCCTGCGTTCTGGAGACTGACGGGGCAATATGCTCGACTGAGTGGAAAGGAAGTCGAAGAGATGGATTACCCCTGCCATTTAGCCCACTAGTTATTGCTGTTTCACTTTTGCCAGACTGAACCACATTCCTACCGCCAGGACGATCAGCATGCTGCCCGCGCTGCTCAATGCCACGCTATGCGACCAGGTAAAGGCGTCTCTGGCGGCCGTCAACAGCGCCTCACTGAGTGAGGGCGGAAGCGAGTGCGCCAGCTGTACCGCTTCGCCCATCGATGATGAGGCGCGCTCAAGCTCCTGTGGGTTAAGTCCTGCAGGCGGCAGAATTGACGCGGAAAAACTGCGGCTCAGCAGTAAACCAAAAATCGCGATCCCCAGACCCGCGCCCAGCTCGTAGGCCATGGTTTCGATAGCCCCGGCGGCGGCCGCTTTTTCTGCGGGTGCCGCCGCCATAATGGCCGCCGTGGAGGCTAACAGCGCGCTGGCGGCACTGAAGCCCAACAGGGCCATTAATATCCAGGCCTGGATCTGCTGGGTGCTAAAATCGGTCATCGCCAGCCCATAGAAGCTGACGGCACTCAGCGCCATGCCCGCGGTAGCCACGCAGCGTAGCCCCAGACGCGACACCAGCATCCCGGCAATCGGCCCGCTGAATCCACTGGCCAGCATCACCGGCAGCATAAACAGCCCCGCCTGATACGGTGTTAATCCGTGCACAAACTGCAGTTCCTGGGCCATTAATAGTTCAAAGCCCACCAGGGTTATCATCGCGGTCATTGCCATCACCACGCCGCTTAGGATAATGCGATGGGTAAACAGTCGCATATCGATCATCGGGCGCGATGCGGCAAGCTGGATGCGCACGAACTGCCCCAGCAGTAAAGCGCCCACCAACAGCGTCAGCACAATCACGCCCGTCGCGATGTGTCCCTTCAGCGCCGTTTTCGCGCTATACACCAGCAGCAGAATGGCGACAATCAGCATAATCGCATGACCGAAATTTAATGACTGATCGCGACGACCGGTTTGGCGCGGAACGTAACGCGCGGTCAGTGCCATCACCACTAACACAATCGGCACATTGATTAAGAATACAGAACCCCAATAGAAGTGCTCCAGCAGCATACCGCCAACCAGCGGACCAAATGCTGCCCCGCCGGAACCGACTGCCGCCCAGACGCCAAGCGCCATATTACGGTGGCGCTGTTCAGCAAAGGTTGCACGAATACCGGCCAGCGTCGCCGGGACGATCATCGCCGCACCAATTGCCAGCACGGCGCGCGTGGCGATAAGCCATCCGGCGGTATGGGCAAAGGCTGCAGCCAGCGAGGCCAGACCAAACAGGCCTCCGCCCAACAGCAGCAGGCGTTTAAAGCCAATGCGATCGCCCAGTGCCCCCATCGGCAGCACCATCCCTGCCATCACCAGGGAATAAATATCAATGATCCACAGCAGCTCGTTACCACTGGCACCCAGCGTCATACTCAGCGTGGGCGCGGCAACGTGCAGCACCGTTGCATCAATCGCAACAGGGATGTAGACCAGCACAATAATCACTAACGTTAACCACTGACGAAACATAAAACTCCCTACAAAACTTAAACTGGACACATGTCCAGCTTTAACGATCCTACGGAAAATTGAACATATGTCCAACTTTTTGTTAGACTGCTTTCAACGTAGGTAGAGGGGGATGTATGAGTTATTTGAATCGGGATGAACGTCGGGAAGTGATCCTGCAGGCGGCAATGCGCGTCGCGCTGGAAGAAGGGTTTAGCGCCATGACGGTGCGACGCATTGCAACCGAGGCGAAAGTGGCGACCGGCCAACTGCATCACCACTTTGCCTCCATTGGTGAACTGAAGTCCCTCGCATTTGTACAGGTGATCCGCGAAATGCTCGATATGCCACTGGTAACTGATGACGTTAACAGTTACGAGCGACTGTTTTCCATGCTCGGCAGCGACGACGGCCGTCTGGAGCCTTATGTGCGCCTATGGCGGGAAGCGCAGCTACTGGCTGCAAGCGACAGCGATATAAAAAGTGCTTATTTGTTAACGATGACCATGTGGCATGAGGAAACTCGGAAGATTATTGAGCACGGAACCAATGCAGGAGAATTTCAACCGCAAGACAGCGCGGACAATATCGCCTGGCGGCTAATCGCCCTCGTCTGCGGCCTGGATGGTATCTATATACTAAGACTGCCAGAACTGGCAGCGGAAGACTTCGATAAACATCTTAGCCGGATGATTACGCTAGAACTTCTCCCATCATGAGAGCGCAGCGCCAGTACATGATCCGCTCAAATGCGACGGACTATTCGGTCACGGGATCACGACTCATCGCAAATTCCCAGGAATTATTCATCATCAGCCGAAAGCCCTTGATAAAGGCATTATCCGGGATCTCGTGCGCGAATTTCGCTGCAGGTAAATCCTTCCCTGTGCGAACCTGCATGCCATATCCAGTCAACTCCGAAACAAGTGCCGCACTATTTTTTAACGTAGACTCGTGACTGCGTGAAATCATCGCCGGTGAACCACTAATTTCAACGGATTTTAATACATCGCGACCAATTTTTGGCGCATACCATAATATTTCTGACGTAATCCCCTGTAGTTCGCAGGATGTTTCCCCGCATACCATCGGACTTTCCGGAGGTATCCCCGTATAATGCGGATTCGACTTCGTCCACTGTATAATTCGTTCAATGACCAGGGTATCGAAGGTACCGCTTGCGACGGTTATTTTCTCTACTGCTGCAATATAAGATGAAGACTCCGCCTTATATGTATATTCCCATTCTGTTCCTTCCTGTGCATGAACCTTAATTTGTGCCTGATAGCTATTCTTCCATGTTTTCCCAAGTGTCAAAGGAAACGATCGAACCTGACGGTTAAATTCCACAGGTGAAACCCAAGTATAATCATTTAAGTTCTCTTTGACTTTTCGCATGCCAGATTGATAAGTAACAATATTGTCCTTAACCTCTGTCATTAAATTGTTCTTCTTTTGCCCGCCCCTCCGCAACCATGTAAATTTTTCTTATGAGTACATTGCCACTGGTATTGTAGGTGGTTTCAAAAATAGGATCGCCACCATATTTTTCAGTGTATTTATCCACTTTACCGTGTGAGTCGTAATAATCAATTATCTCTTTAATGATGCCATTTTGTGTTTTTCTATATTCCCTGGATTCAAGTTTGCCATCAGCAGAATACATTTTACTTTCCCTAAATCTCTTACCATCATAGCCAATATTCTCAGAGCTGATTTGACCGTTTTTATGCCAGGATTTTGTAATGACGAACCACCCACCTGTCGGATAGTATCGTTCTTCTTCAGGCAAGCCTTGTTCACTGTAGTTCATTTCTTTGCCAATGGGGAACCCGTCATCACTCCACTGACCCTGTCACTCTAGCTTGCCGTTACGGTGATAATAGCGATATCCACCTCGCATATTATCCTTACTAAACAATGAATTACTTTTCGGGTCTTTAATAAAAGATTGCAGATAAGGTGTACCGTCAACATAACGAATCGTGAATTTTTGTCCACCTTTTGTCGAGATCAAGGGCCAATCAACATGATATTTCACGCCTGATTTGGTTCAACAAACTGCAATTTACCGTTTAAATCTCGGGTATCAGCCCAAGCGGTATGCACGAGGACAAAGAGAGGGGCAAGTAAGAATATATGTTTCATTTTCTATTCCTTTAACTTACTGAGAACAAAAGGCTATCATTCTTCGCGGTTTTTTATCGGTCTCTACAATCAACAATTCAAGACATTCTTATGGCATAACTGCATTGAAATATTATTTATCCGGTTTCCATTCTGGATTTATTGTAAATCTACCAATCTGTGCTAATTGAACTGCAGAACTCCATTTCTTATCGATTTCAGGGGACGATTTTTCAATCAACTTAGCGCATTTGTCGTGTATTACGCCGCCAAAATCATTCATCCCTAAAACGGGATTAGCACCAGGGATACCACCAAAATTAAAATAGATATTATGTGCATCGATATTATAAGTCATTGGTAGGGATTGAGTGTAAATACCAACACTTTCTTTAAATCCTTTTATAAAGGCATCTCCAAAAACTATTTTATGAGGATAAGTGACACCTCTAAGTTCCAGACCAATGTTTACGTAACGGCGGAGACCATTTTCATCTTTAATATATTTATCTAACTGTGCTGGTGACATAGTGCTGGCTATATGTTCCGGAACATCGCTTGAAGTGATATATTTGAACGGTTTATCAATAATCAAACCTTCTAACTCATTGGTTAATGGTACGTTCAGTTGACAGTAGACCTTTTGGTTTAAGTCGCTATAGGGGTTAGTTTGCCCCATAATGCGTATCTCTTGAGTATAGACAGCAACACTCGCTTTTTCCCAGTTAATATTCGTAATCTGGCTGCCATTTTTCTCCATCCCAGCTTTTTGTACTACATTAAGTAAGTCTCTTTCACTCGCATTTTGGGCATTGGCAATATTAGTAAAATTGACGGTTAAGCTTGTGTTCTGGGATTTTTTTAGTCGTTCAACGTTTGATACCAACGATTCCAGTTGTTCTCGAGAATAGTTCTTATCTACTAACGTAACATAAAAAAAATAGTCATTGCCAGAATTTTTTAATTCAGAAACATTAATGTCTTTTGAAATTAGGTTTTGATCGATGCCAGTTATTAATGAAACGACATAGCTTTTATTAAAGCTATTTTTTGAGTTCATCCACTCTCCTTTAATCTCTGCTTCTTTACAGCCAATTAAAAACAATGGAATAGATAATAACAAGAAATTCTTTTTAGATTTTAAAAAAATCATTTTTATCCCTTTTTAAGTGCGGTCAATTCATTTTTTAATTTAAACCATCCTATCATACTAATTACTCTACAAATATATTCAAATCATACTAATGCGAAAAATCAGAATATATCAATATTTGGATTAATTTTGAGATACTGTGATACCTCTATCTCCTGTCAGCAATAGAGCGTCACGCGGTCACGCACCCATGTAGAGTCTCGCCTCTGACCCTAACCCGACAGCTCCCTGTAGGAGAAAAAGTATGGCTTGATGCGACAATAGTTATCAGTTTCGTCGTTATCAAACGCTAGCTTTCTGATAACCCTGTCTTAAATCAAAACCTTGGACATATGATGACGTTGAAGTTATAAAACTGATGTTATAGATGTATTAACAATGTATCTTTTATATTTACAATTAGTAACACATAAGCAACGCTTAATTCTCCCCTCACTCCGCACTATTGCGCTTTTTTATCTATCCTTTCATTCAATATTCTTAACGCTTTTCAATAATTTCTAATCAGGGCCAGTACGGCTCTGTATGCGTTTATTTCTTGAACGACGTGCGCATGTGAGGATAATATGTCACCTTCAAATGAGAAAAATAATCGTTATCTTTTAACCGACTGGAAACCAGAAAATGCCGCCTTTTGGGAAAATAAAGGTAAGCATATTGCCCGAAGAAACCTCTGGATATCAGTCAGTTGTCTCCTTCTTGCGTTCTGTGTCTGGATGCTATTTAGCGCCGTAGCAGTAAACTTAAATAAAATTGGTTTTAATTTCACCACCGATCAACTTTTTTTATTAACCGCATTACCGTCCCTTTCTGGTGCAATATTACGCGTCCCCTACTCCTTTATGGTGCCTATATTTGGCGGCCGCCGCTGGACAGTTTTTAGCACTGCGATTCTTGTTATCCCGTGCCTGTGGCTCGGATTTGCGGTGCAAAATACAGCTACTCCGTTTGGCGTATTTATCGTTATTGCGCTGATGTGTGGTTTTGCTGGTGCCAACTTTGCCTCCAGCATGGGCAATATCAGCTTCTTCTTCCCGAAAGCGAAGCAAGGCAGCGCACTCGGCGTTAACGGCGGTCTCGGCAATCTGGGCGTCAGCGTGATGCAATTGATCGCTCCACTGGTGATTTTTCTGCCTATTTTTACCTTCCTCGGCGTCCAGGGCGTGCCGCAACCTGATGGTTCATTACTGTCGCTGACCAACGCCGCCTGGATTTGGGTGCCATTGCTGCTGCTTTCCACTCTGGCAGCGGGCATCGGCATGAACGATATCGCCAGTTCCAAAGCCTCTATCGCCTCACAGCTGCCGGTACTTAAGCGTTTTCATCTGTGGCTGTTAAGCCTGTTGTATCTCGCCACCTTCGGTTCATTTATCGGTTTTTCCGCCGGGTTTGCCATGCTGGCCAAAACCCAGTTTCCTGACGTGAATATTCTGCAGTTGGCGTTCTTTGGGCCGTTTATCGGCGCACTGGCGCGCTCAGCGGGCGGCGTTATCTCGGACAAGTTTGGCGGTGTGCGGGTGACGTTAATCAACTTTATGTTTATGGCACTGTTTAGCGGCCTGCTGTTCCTCACCTTGCCGGGTTCGGGTTCTGGAAACTTCACCGCCTTCTACCTGGTGTTTATGGGACTGTTCCTGACCGCCGGTCTGGGCAGCGGCTCAACCTTCCAGATGATTGCGGTGATCTTTCGCAAAATAACCATTTACCGCGTGAAATTGCACGGTGGTACGGAAGAACAGGCCCAGCGCGAAGCGGTAACCGATACCGCAGCGGCCCTCGGGTTTATCTCGGCCATTGGCGCAGTGGGCGGTTTCTTTATCCCGAAAGCCTTCGGCACCTCGCTGGCGCTGACTGGATCACCCGTGGGCGCCATGAAAATATTTTTAGTGTTTTACATCGTCTGCGTGCTGGTGACCTGGCTGGTCTATGGCCGCAAATCACAAAAAAAATAACAACTATTTGGCCTGCAGATCGTAGGCAGCGTCCATTAGGAGCAGGAGAAATGTCATGAGTAAACTGTTGGATCGCTTTCGTTACTTTAAACAAAAGGGCGATACGTTTGCCGACGGACACGGGCAAGTCATGCACACCAATCGGGACTGGGAAGACAGCTATCGTCAGCGCTGGCAGTTCGATAAAATTGTCCGCTCGACCCACGGCGTCAACTGTACCGGCTCATGCAGTTGGAAAATCTACGTTAAAAACGGCCTGGTCACCTGGGAAACCCAGCAAACTGACTATCCACGTACCCGCCCGGACCTGCCCAACCATGAACCTCGCGGATGCCCGCGCGGTGCCAGCTATTCCTGGTATCTTTACAGCGCCAACCGCCTGAAATACCCGCTGGTGCGTAAACGCCTGGTCGAACTGTGGCGCGACGCCCTTTCCCGCCAGCCCGACCCGGTACTGGCGTGGGAATCCATTATGCACGATCCGCAAAAGTGCCAGAGCTACAAACAGGTACGCGGACGTGGCGGATTTATCCGTTCCAACTGGAAAGAATTAAATCAACTGATCGCCGCCGCTAACGTCTGGACGGTGAAAACCTACGGCCCGGATCGCGTAGCCGGATTCTCCCCCATCCCTGCCATGTCGATGGTCTCCTACGCAGCGGGGACACGCTATCTGTCGCTACTCGGCGGCACCTGCCTGAGCTTCTATGACTGGTACTGTGACTTGCCTCCGGCCTCGCCTATGACCTGGGGTGAGCAGACTGACGTGCCGGAATCCGCCGACTGGTATAACTCCAGCTATATCATTGCCTGGGGATCTAACGTTCCACAGACCCGTACGCCAGATGCTCACTTCTTTACCGAAGTCCGCTATAAAGGCACCAAGACCATCGCCATTACGCCGGACTACTCGGAAGTTGCCAAGCTGTGCGATCAGTGGCTGGCACCGAAGCAAGGCACTGACAGCGCGCTGGCGATGGCCATGGGTCACGTTATCCTCAAAGAATTCCATCTTGAGAAGCCCAGCGACTACTTCATCAACTATTGCCGCCGTTATACCGATATGCCGATGCTGGTGCTGCTGGATGCCCGGGAAGACGGTAGCTTTGTACCTGGACGGATGATGCGCGCCTCGGACCTCGTCGACGGACTGGGTGAAAACAATAATCCTGAATGGAAAACTGTGGCCTTCAACAGCGCCGGTGAACTGGTAGTACCGAATGGTTCTATTGGTTTTCGCTGGGGCGAAAAAGGCAAATGGAACCTCGAGTCGCTGGCTGCCGGCACGGAAACAGAACTGTCCCTGTCGTTACTCGGCCAGCATGATGAGGTGGCGGGTGTGGCGTTCCCCTATTTTGGTGGTAACGAAAATCCGCATTTTCGCAGCGTGAAGCAGGAGCCGGTGCTGGTGCGTAAACTACCGGTTAAGCACCTTACCCTCGCTGATGGCCGCCGTTGTCCGGTGGTCAGCGTTTACGATTTAGTCCTGGCGAACTACGGGCTCGATCGCGGACTTGATGATGACCTCGCGGCCCGTGATTACAGTGAGATTAAAGCCTACACCCCGGCCTGGGGCGAACAAATCACCGGCGTGCCTCGCCGTCATATCGAACAAATTGCCCGTGAATTTGCCGATACCGCGCACAAAACCCATGGTCGTTCGATGATCATCCTCGGGGCAGGCGTCAACCACTGGTACCACATGGACATGAACTACCGTGGGATGATTAACATCCTGGTGTTCTGTGGCTGTGTCGGTCAAAGCGGCGGCGGCTGGGCGCACTATGTCGGACAGGAAAAACTGCGCCCGCAGACCGGCTGGTTACCGTTGGCCTTTGCGCTGGACTGGAACCGCCCTCCGCGTCAGATGAACAGCACCTCGTTTTTCTACAACCATTCCAGCCAGTGGCGCTATGAAAAAGTCACCGCCCAGGAGTTGCTCTCTCCGCTGGCCGACGCGTCGAAATTTACCGGACATCTGATCGATTTCAACGTCCGTGCCGAGCGTATGGGCTGGTTGCCTTCTGCCCCACAGCTCAACCTGAACCCATTAACCGTTAAAGCCCGAGCGGAACAGGCGGGATTGTCTCCAGCGGAATACACCGCGCAAGCGCTGAAGTCCGGTGATATCCGCATGGCCTGTGAGCAACCGGACAACGGCAGTAACCACCCGCGTAACCTGTTTGTCTGGCGTTCGAACCTGCTTGGCTCCTCCGGCAAAGGGCATGAATACATGCTCAAATATTTGCTGGGTACCGAAAGTGGTATTCAGGGTGAAGCGCTGGGCGAAAGCGAGGGCATTAAACCTGAAGAGGTGGAATGGCAAACGGCGGCCATCGAAGGCAAGCTTGACTTGCTGGTCACGCTTGATTTCCGTATGTCCAGCACCTGCCTGTTCTCCGATATCGTGTTGCCGACCGCCACCTGGTATGAAAAAGACGACATGAATACCTCGGATATGCATCCGTTTATTCACCCCCTGTCAGCGGCGGTTGATCCTGCCTGGGAATCCAAAAGCGACTGGGAGATTTACAAGGGCATTGCCAAAGTGTTCTCCGAGGTCTGCGTGGGGCATCTGGGCCAGGAAACCGATGTGGTGTTGCAACCGCTCCAGCATGACTCTCCGGCAGAGCTGTCGCAGCCGTTTGATATTCAGGACTGGCGCAAGGGTGAATGTGACCTCATTGCCGGTAAAACGGCGCCCAATATTACGGTTGTCGAACGCGACTACCCCGCCACTTACGAACGCTTTACCTCGCTCGGTCCGCTAATGGATAAACTGGGTAACGGCGGGAAAGGCATTTCGTGGAACACCCAGGCTGAAGTCGATTTCCTCGGTAAGCTGAACTACACCAAGCGTGAAGGCCCGGCGAAAGGCCGACCGCTGATCGACACCGCGTTGGACGCCTCTGAAGTGATCCTCGCGCTGGCGCCAGAAACCAACGGTCAGGTGGCGGTGAAAGCCTGGCAAGCCCTGGGGGCGATGACCGGGCGTGATCACACGCATCTGGCTCTGAACAAAGAAGACGAGAAGATTCGTTTTCGCGATATTCAGGCACAGCCGCGTAAAATCATCTCCAGCCCAACCTGGTCGGGTCTTGAAAGCGAGCATGTCTCCTACAACGCCGGCTATACCAACGTACACGAACTGATCCCATGGCGCACCCTGTCCGGTCGCCAGCAGTTGTATCAGGATCACGCGTGGATGCGTGCCTTTGGCGAAAGCCTGGTGGCTTATCGACCGCCAATCGATACCCGTAGCGTGACGGAAATGCGTGAGGTTCCACCGAACGGCTTCCCGGAAAAAGCGCTGAACTTCCTGACGCCGCACCAGAAATGGGGCATTCACTCCACATACAGCGAAAACCTGCTGATGCTGACGCTGTCGCGCGGCGGGCCGATTGTCTGGATCAGTGAAACCGACGCCAAAGAGTTGGGGATCGAGGATAACGACTGGATCGAAGCCTTCAATGCCAACGGCGCGTTGACCGCCCGTGCGGTGGTCAGCCAGCGTGTGCCGCCGGGAATGACCATGATGTACCACGCGCAGGAGCGAATCATGAATATCCCCGGTTCTGAAGTTACCGGCATGCGCGGTGGTATTCACAACTCAGTGACCCGCGTGTGTCCGAAACCGACGCACATGATCGGCGGCTATGCGCAGCTGTCCTACAGCTTTAACTACTACGGCACCGTCGGCTCTAACCGCGATGAGTTCATCATGATTAGAAAAATGAAAAATATTGACTGGCTGGATGATGAAGGTCGCGATCAGGTACAGGAGGCGAAAAAATGAAAATACGCTCACAGGTAGGCATGGTTCTTAATCTGGATAAGTGCATCGGCTGCCACACCTGCTCCGTCACCTGTAAAAACGTCTGGACCGGACGTGAAGGTATGGAATACGCATGGTTTAACAACGTCGAAACCAAACCGGGGATTGGTTACCCCAAAAACTGGGAAGATCAGGAAGAGTGGCAAGGCGGCTGGATCCGCGACGTTAACGGTAAAATCAGACCGCGCCTGGGCGGCAAAATGGGCGTGATCACCAAAATTTTTGCCAACCCGGTGATCCCGCAAATCGATGATTACTACGAGCCGTTCACCTACGATTACCAGCATCTGCATAGTGCACCGGAAGGCAAACATCAGCCCACCGCCCGTCCGCGTTCGCTGATTGATGGCAAACGGATGGACAAGATTATCTGGGGGCCAAACTGGGAAGAACTGCTCGGCGGCGAGTTTTCTAAGCGCGCACGCGATCGTAACTTCGAGAAGATGCAAAAGGAGATGTACGGCCAGTTCGAAAACACCTTCATGATGTATCTGCCGCGCCTGTGTGAACACTGCCTGAACCCTAGCTGTGTGGCGACCTGCCCGAGCGGTGCCATCTACAAGCGTGAAGAAGACGGCATTGTGTTGATCGACCAGGATAAATGCCGCGGCTGGCGTTTGTGTATCAGCGGTTGCCCGTATAAGAAAATCTACTTTAACTGGAAGAGCGGCAAGTCGGAAAAATGTATTTTCTGCTATCCGCGCATTGAATCCGGCCAGCCGACGGTGTGTTCAGAAACCTGCGTCGGGCGCATTCGCTATCTCGGCGTCTTGCTGTACGACGCCGACCGCATTGAAGAAGCGGCCAGCACCGAGCATGAAACCGATCTCTACGAGCGCCAGTGCGACGTGTTCCTCAACCCGAACGATCCAGCGGTCATTGAAGAAGCGCTGAAACAGGGTATTCCGCAAAACGTGATTGACGCCGCCCAGCGCTCGCCGGTCTACAAAATGGCAATGGACTGGAAGCTGGCGCTGCCGCTACATCCGGAGTATCGCACCCTGCCAATGGTCTGGTATGTGCCGCCGTTGTCACCGATTCAGTCGATCGCCGACGCCGGTGGCCTGCCGCACAATGGCAATATCCTGCCAGCGGTAGAATCACTGCGTATTCCTGTGCAATACCTCGCCAACATGCTCAGCGCGGGCGATACCGGCCCGGTGCTGCGCGCGCTGAAACGTATGATGGCGATGCGTCACTACATGCGCTCGCAAACCGTTGAAGGTGTCACCGATACCCGCGCCATCGATGAAGTCGGGTTGAGCGTGGAGCAGGTCGAAGAGATGTATCGCTATCTGGCGATTGCCAACTACGAAGACCGCTTCGTGATCCCAACCAGTCACCGCGAAATGGCCCGCGATGCCTTCCCGGAGAAAAACGGCTGCGGCTTTACCTTCGGCGATGGCTGCCACGGTTCCGACACCAAATTCAACCTGTTCAACAGCAGCCGCATTGATGCTATCGACATCACCGAAGTGCGCGATAAAGCGGAGGGTGAATAATGCAAATCCTCAAGATTATCGGGCTGTTGATGGAGTATCCGGACGAATTGCTGTGGGAATGTAAGGACGATGCACTGGCGCTAGTCGCCAGTGATGCACCGATGCTGAGCGAATTCACCCGTGAGTTGTTAAATGCCCCGCTGCTGGATAAGCAGGCCGAATGGTGCGAGGTGTTTGACCGCGGTCGCGCCACCTCGCTGCTGTTGTTTGAACACGTTCATGCGGAATCACGCGACCGCGGTCAGGCGATGGTCGACCTGCTGGCGCAGTACGAAAAGGTCGGGTTACAGCTCGCCTGTCGTGAGCTGCCGGATCACCTGCCGTTGTATCTGGAGTATTTGAGCGTGCTGCCGGAGGCAGAGGCTAAAGAGGGATTGCAAAACGTCGCGCCGATCCTAGCGCTGCTTGGTGGGCGCTTGAAGCAGCGTGATACCCCATGGTATCAGCTGTTTGACGCCCTTCTCATGCTGGCGGGCAGTCCGCTTTCAAGTGACAGTGTCACGAAACAGGTTGGTGCAGAAACCCGGGACGATACCCGCCAGGCGCTCGACGCTGTATGGGAAGAGGAACAGGTGAAGTTCATTGAGGATAACGCCACCGCCTGTGACAGTTCACCATTGCAAAGCTACCAACGGCGCTTTAGCCAGGACGTGGCGCCACAGTATGTTGACGTCAGCTCGGGAGGCCCGAAATGATACAGTACCTGAACGTCTTTTTTTACGACATCTACCCGTATCTGTGCGGGACAGTGTTTATCCTCGGCAGCTGGCTACGCTACGACTACGGCCAGTACACCTGGCGCGCCTCCTCCAGCCAAATGCTGGACAAACGCGGCATGGTGCTGTGGTCAAACCTGTTCCACATCGGCATTTTGGGGATTTTCTTCGGCCATCTGTTTGGCATGTTAACCCCGCACTGGATGTATGCCTGGTTCCTGCCTATCGCAGTGAAGCAGCAAATGGCGATGATTGCGGGCGGGATTTGCGGCGTGCTGACGCTGGTAGGCGGCGCGGGTTTGCTGGTTCGTCGTCTGACGAATTCGCGAATTCGCGCGACATCCTCTACCGCTGATATTCTGATCCTGTGTGTTCTGCTGGTTCAGTGTATCCTCGGTCTGACCACCATTCCGTTCTCAGCACAACATCCGGACGGCAGTGAAATGCTGAAACTGGTGGGCTGGGCGCAGTCGGTGGTGACCTTCCAGGGCGGCGCGTCTGCGCATCTGGATGGCGTGGCGCTAATTTTCCGCGTCCATCTGGTTCTGGGGATGACCATCTTCCTTCTGTTCCCGTTCACCCGTCTGGTCCACGTGTGGAGCGCGCCGGTCGAATATTTCACCCGTCGTAACCAGATCGTCCGTTCTCGCCGATAAATTCGCGTTGTATTGCCAGATCCGGCCTACAGGGAGATTCCGTAGGCCGGATAAGACGCAGGGCGTCGCCATCCAGCATTTTGCACGTTATGATGCTTCTCCACTTCAGGGAGAACGCTAATGAAACCACAGGTTTACCACGTCGATGCCTTTACTCCACACCCGTTTCGCGGCAATTCCGCAGGCGTTGTGCTGCATGCTGACGGACTGAGTGAGGCGCAGATGCAGCTGATTGCGCGTGAACTGCGTCATTCTGAAACCGCTTTTCTGCTCACCAGCAACGACAGTGACGTGCGTATTCGCTACTTCACGCCAACGGTCGAAGTACCTATCTGTGGGCACGCCACCGTCGCCGCACACTATGTTCGCGCCAGCGTGCTTGGGCTGGGCAACACCACTGTCTGGCAGACGTCGTTGGCCGGGCGTCATCGCGTTGATATTCATGCTGAAGATAACGACTATCGCATCAGTCTGGAACAGGGTACGCCGACTTTTGAGCCACCGCTGGAGGGGCCCATGCGTGCAGCCATCATCGCCGCCCTGCATCTGACCGAAGACGATATGCTGCCGGGACTGCCGATCCAGATTGCTTCTACCGGGCATTCGAAAGTGATGATCCCGCTGAAATCAGAGGTTGACCTCGATGCCCTGTCCCCGGACCTGTCGGCATTAACCGCACTCAGCCAGCATATTGGCTGCAACGGCTTCTTCCCGTTTCAGATCCGTCCAGGGGAAAACGCCACCGATGGCCGCATGTTTTCACCGGCGATTGGCATTGTGGAGGATCCGGTCACCGGCAATGCCAATGGTCCAATGGGCGCATGGCTGGTGCACCACAACCTGATGGTTCATGACGGAAAAACCTTGCATGTTCAGGGGCATCAAGGCCGAGCGCTGGGACGCGACGGCATTGTCGAGGTGACGGTGGCAATCCAGGACAATCAGCCGCAAAAAGTGACGATTACCGGTGCGGCGGTGATCCTGTTTCATGCCGAATGGGCGATAGATTTTAATTGAGTCGGTAGGCCGGATAAGACGCATCGCGTCGCTATCCGGCAAATCATCACCCTATTTACCCGCCTCCGGATGCGTATCAAACGCCGCCATCACCGTTGCCAGTTCCGCCTCGGTAAAGCCGTGTTTGGCATCATCAACTCCCAGACCAAAGCGGTCCTGTAACAGGGCATACAGACTCGCGACGTCAGGTAAGTTAATCTGCTCTACCGCATGGCCCGCTTCATAGTGCGTAAAATGGAAGTTGGTCAGGGTCAGCTTACCGCCGTCTGGCAGATGACGACACATCAGCAGGTGATGACGAAAATGCGACTGTGGCCAATGCGCGGACCAGAAGTTACCTATCAGATGATCGCTCTGATGCTGAGTGACCAGATCGAAGTGGTACATCGATTGCCAGTGCTCATGATGACGGAACTGCAGGATCCAGTCTTCGTCTTCCCGAATCAGCCGATATTCACCGTGCGGTGTCTGCTGTTCAATGTCGGCCTGCAGACGAATCGGCGCGGTTAGCGTTTGTCCGCCAAAACCAACATCGGCAATCCACGCTTCACCTTGTAATTCGACCAGTAACAGTCGATGCGTGCGCGGCGGCAAGCTGGGCGGATTTGCCAGCACCACCCGCCCAAGTAAACTGCGCACGGTAAAGCCAATCTCCCGCAGCGCGCGCTCAAATACCCCATTCTGCTCAAAGCAATAGCCGCCGCGACGCGCGCCCACCAGTTTCTCTTCCAGCGACTGATCGTCGAGCTGCATTTCTCGCGGCAGCAGCACATCGAGATTTTCAAACGGAATCGCACCGTTGTGCAGTAAATGCAGCGTCTGCAAAGTGTCAATGTTGACGTTAGCCGTACCTGACCAGCCAATACGGGAAAAATAAGCGGTTAAAAAAGGCGTCATACCGGATCCCTGTGCGTTGAATGTTGTACTTATAACGCATTTTTCATTTTCCGCCGTCGATTTTGTGCGCTCCCGCCGTATGCCGGGCGACAAAATCGCTAATCCCGTTAATATCTATATTAATTGTGTGCACTATCCACTCAACTGAGGATCCACCATGAGTCATTTCCGTCCGGTTGAATTACACCATGCCAGCCGACTGTTAAATCACGGTCCAACGGTCTTGATAACCAGTCGTGATGAAAATACGCAGCGGCGAAATGTGATGGCGGCGGCGTGGTCCATGCCCGTTGAGTTTGACCCGCCGCGTATTGCCATTGTGGTGGATAAGACCGCCTGGTCGCGTGAACTCATTGAACGTAGCGGCATGTTTGGCATTGTCATTCCCGGCGTGGCGGCAACTAACTGGACCTATGCGGTGGGCAGCGTTTCTGGTCGCGTGGAAGATAAATTTAACTGCTACGGTATTCCGGTAGTCAAAGGTCCGGTTCTGGGCTTACCGCTGATAGAGGCTAAATGCCTGGCGTGGATGGAGTGTCGCCTGCTGCCTGCAACATCTGCGCAAGAGAAGTATGACACCCTGTTCGGCCAGGTTGTTTCCGCTGCAGCGGACGATCGCGTCTTTGTCGACGGACGCTGGCAGTTCGATGATGACAAACTCAACACCTTGCATCATCTCGGTGCGGGCACCTTTATCACCAGCGGAAAACGCATTACTGCAGGTGAGTGATCGGAACGGATGACAGCCCCCCTGTCATCCACGTTTTTTTATTCTACTTTTTCTTAAAACTTCCAAAAAAACAATTGGATAAAACAGCCACCGCGACCTTGCTGATTCATTCATGTGAATTATAGTTAAGTTTGCTCTAATTCAAATATTTAACCAAAACGCTATCCGTAGACACCGCACGTCCTGAAGTCTCTGAGAGGATTAACGATGCAACTTAATAGAATCGCACAAAGTTTACTCCTGGCTGGGTTATTAACATCGTTTACCGTCCCTGTTATGGCTGCTGAAGCGCCAAAAGACGCCACTGCCGCCACGCAACAGGCCAACAATGCGCTCTACAATCAACTGCCGTTCTCTGATAACACCGACTTTACCGACGCCCATAAAGGTTTTATCGCCCCGATTCCTCAGGAGGTGATTAAAGGTGAGCAAGGTAACGTGGTCTGGAACCCGCAACAGTACGCCTTTATTAAAGAAGGCGATAAATCACCGGATTCGGTTAACCCTAGCCTGTGGCGTCAGGCTCAGCTAATCAACATCAGCGGATTGTTTGAAGTGACGGATGGCGTCTACCAGATCCGTAACCTCGATTTGTCGAACATGACGATTATCGAAGGTAAAGAAGGCATCACCGTGGTTGATCCGCTGGTCTCTGCTGAAACAGCTAAAGTAGGGATGGATCTTTACTTTAAAAACCGGGGTAACAAACCGGTTGTCGCGGTAATTTACACCCACAGCCACGTTGACCATTATGGCGGCGTACGCGGCGTTGTTGATGAAGCCGACGTGAAAGCGGGCAAAGTGAAGATTTATGCGCCAGCTGGCTTTATGGAAGCCGCAGTGGCGGAAAATATCATGGCCGGTAACGTCATGAGCCGTCGCGCCAGCTATATGTACGGTAACCTGCTAAAACCGGACGCCAAAGGCCAGGTCGGCGCGGGACTCGGCACCACCACCTCTGCGGGCACGGTTACTCTGATTGCACCCACCAATATCATTGAGAAAGATGGGCAAAAAGAAGTTATCGACGGTCTGACCTATGATTTCATGTTGGCACCAGGCTCTGAAGCCCCGTCGGAAATGCTGTGGTACATCGAAGAGAAAAAGCTGATTGAATCTGCCGAAGATGTCACCCATACCCTGCACAACACCTACTCGCTGCGCGGCGCTAAAATCCGTGAACCGCTGCCGTGGTCCAAATACATCAACGAAGCGATTGTGCGCTGGGGGGACAAAGCTGAAATCCTGATGGCGCAGCACCACTGGCCAACCTGGGGTAACGACAAGGTCATGACACTGCTGAAAAGCCAGCGTGACTTGTACCGTTACATCAACGATCAAACGTTACGTATGGCCAACGAAGGTCTGACCCGTGACGAGATCGCCGCGAACTTTAAACTGCCGGACTCGCTGGCCCATACCTGGGCCAACCGGGGCTACTATGGCTCTGTTAGCCACGATGTGAAAGCCACCTACGTGCTGTATCTCGGCTGGTTTGACGGCAACCCGGCCACGCTTGATGAATTGCCGCCGGAAGAAGCCGCGAAGAAATTCGTCGACTATATGGGCGGTGCCGATGCTATTTTGCAAAAAGCGAAAGCCGACTATGACCAGGGTAACTACCGCTGGGTGGCGCAGGTCGTGAGCAAAGTGGTGTTTGCCGATCCGAACAACCAGGCCGCGCGTAATCTGGAAGCCGATGCGCTGGAACAATTAGGCTACCAGGCTGAATCCGGACCGTGGCGTAACTTCTACCTCACCGGCGCACAAGAGTTGCGTAACGGCGTGATCAAAGGGCCAACCCCGAATACCGCCAGCCCGGATACCGTCCGCGCGATGACGACAGAAATGTTCTTTGACTATCTGGCCGTGCATATTAACGGGCAGAAAGCGGGCGACGCGAAATCAGTATTCAACATCGACCTCGGTAGCGACGGCGGTAAATACAAGCTGGAGCTGGAAAACGGCGTGCTAAACCACACCGCCAATTCTGAAGCCAAAGACGCAGACGCAACTATCACGCTCAACCGTGACACGTTGAACAAAATCATCCTTAAGGAAGTGACGCTGAAACAGGCTGAACAGAGTGGCGATGTGAAGGTGACCGGTGACGGCGCTAAACTTGATTCTATGCTGGGCTACATGGATAAATTCGAGTTCTGGTTCAATATCGTTACCCCTTAAACATAACGTACAACGGGCGGATTATCCGCCCGTTTTCTCTCACATACTGTAACCCGGTTTTTTAATCAGCGTATCCATGTGCGGTGCGATTTCCCTATCCCACACCTGCTGCCAGGCTTTTGGGTCAACCTCATTGAGCGCGACGCTCACCGAGCTGTCTTTACTTTGCAGATGGCGAACGATCACCTCGGTAATCTCCGCCGCCAGCGCGGATTTTTGTTCGTCATTCAAATCGCGGGGAAAACATTTAATATCAACGTGCGGCATAGCAGGTTCCTTATTATTGTCTTTACGCGGACTCGCGTACGATAAGATGAAATCCGACATCGATAATATCGTCTTCACGAGGAATGTGCTCAATTCTGTCGGCGAGCAGCGAGGCGGCCCGCTGTCCAATGGCACGTCGGTCTACGCTGACGGTGGTAATTGCCGGGCGATTGCTAGCGGCAAAATCAAGATCGCCAAAGCCCACCACCGCTAAATCGTGTGGTACCGCCAAACCACGGCTTTCCGCCTCCATAATTGCCCCCTGCGCGAGGGTATCCGAGCTACAGACAATCACATCAAATTCGCTGTCGGCAAAAAGCTGCGTCAAGCCACTGCGTCCCAACGCCAGCGAAGCCGGAAGCGGCACATCCACCTGCGGCACCGTGGTAATGCCATGGCGACTCAACACATCACAGAGCCCGTGTTTACGCTGGCCGGCGCGGCGATCGGCGGTCCATAACAGGCCCGGGCGACGATAACCTTTTGCAAGGAGATAGTCAGCCACCGCCTGCCCGACTTTTTCGTGCGAGAACCCCACCAGCATATCGATGGGGGTTGGCGTCAAATCCCAGATTTCCACCACCGGAATGGCGGCGTTGAGGATCACTTTTTTCAGCTCAACGGTGTGGTGGATACCCGTGAGCACCACGCCGTCCGGTCGACGAGAAAGCAGCGTCGCTACCAGCTCGGCTTCGGTTTGCTGCGTATACCCAGCCACGCACAGCAAGATGTGATACCCACGTTCAGCCAGTTCGTCGCTCAACGACTGAATGGTATCGACAAACATATTGTTGTTAATTTGTGGGACCACTACCGCAATCAGTTTGCTGCGACGTGAGGCCAACCCCCCCGCCAGTGCGTTGGGAATATACCCGGTGGCGCGAACGGCCTGCATCACCTTTTCTACTGTTTTCGGGCGCACCATTTGCGGGGTATTCAGCGCCCTGCTTACGGTCATTGGCGATAATCCCGCGGTGCGGGCAACATCTTCCAGCGTTGGTGCGCGGGGAGGTCTGGAATTTTTCACGGTTGATGCCTTTGTAAAAATCGCCGATGGATTTGTGCATTATTCATCATGATTTCGGCCATTGCCAGCATCCCTGGTGCATAACGCAGAGAAAACAGCAGCTTAGTGAAATAACGCCTTGTAAAATGTTAGCGCCATCATAATGATTTGTGCATTTTCACACAATGCGTTGGAATGTGATGCTGTTTATAAAAACAGCCCCTGTTATCTCCGCATTTGTGATCGATTGTTCAAATCGGAAGCAATTTACTGGCGTAATGATTGCGCCACCATTAAAAATGTTAGCGCAATCATTTTATAGCTATCAGGAGAGAACAAGATGTCACTAAGTGCGAATTCCGATGCCGTAACCTATGCCAAAACGGCCAACGCAAAAACAGCGGCTGAAACAGGCGACCGTATTGAGTGGGTAAAACTGTCTCTGGCCTTTCTGCCGCTGGCAACGCCAGTCAGCGATGCTAAAGTGCTCACCGGTCGCCAGAAACCGTTAACTGAAGTCGCCATTATCATCGCTGAGATCCGTAGCCGTGACGGATTTGAAGGGGTGGGATTTAGCTACTCGAAGCGCGCAGGCGGTCAGGGTATTTATGCGCATGCCAAAGAGATCGCCGATAATCTGCTTGGCGAAGATCCGAACGATATAGACAAGATCTACACCAAATTGCTGTGGGCCGGCGCTTCCGTTGGCCGCAGCGGGATGGCGGTCCAGGCCATCTCCCCTCTCGACATCGCCCTGTGGGATATGAAGGCCAAGCGCGCGGGCCTGCCGATGGCAAAACTGCTGGGCGCACATCGCGACTCCGTTCAGTGCTATAACACCTCCGGAGGATTCCTGCATACGCCGCTGGATCAGGTGTTGAAAAACGTGGTTATCTCCCGCGAAAACGGCATTGGCGGCATCAAGCTGAAAGTCGGTCAGCCAAACTGCGCCGAAGATATTCGTCGCTTAACCGCGGTGCGTGAAGCGCTGGGCGATGACTTCCCGCTGATGGTTGACGCCAATCAGCAGTGGGATCGGGAAACCGCCATTCGCATGGGCCGCAAAATGGAACAGTTCAATCTGATCTGGATTGAAGAGCCGCTGGATGCCTATGACATTGAAGGCCACGCTCAACTGGCTGCTGCGCTTGATACACCGATTGCCACCGGCGAAATGCTGACCAGTTTCCGCGAGCACGAGCAGTTGATCCTCGGCAACGCCAGTGATTTTGTGCAGCCCGACGCCCCACGTGTGGGCGGTATTTCTCCATTCCTTAAAATTATGGACCTGGCGGCAAAACACGGGCGCAAGCTGGCTCCACACTTTGCCATGGAAGTGCACCTGCATCTGTCCGCCGCTTACCCACTTGAACCGTGGCTGGAGCATTTTGAATGGCTGAACCCGTTATTCAATGAACAACTGGAACTGCGCGATGGTCGGATGTGGGTTTCAGATCGCCATGGTCTGGGATTCAGTATTAGCGAACAGGCACGCCGCTGGACGCAGTTAAGCTGTGAATTTGGCACGCGCCCTTAACGTATCTGGCGGGGAATAATACCCGCCCTCTTTCCCTACAGAAACGCTCTCAAACCTAATAACAGGAGTGGGTGATGAACACAATAATAAAGCGCACTAAAGTGCGTTACAGTATTTTGATATTTCTGTTTCTGGCCACCGTATTTAATTATGCCGATCGTGCAACGTTATCCGTTGTCGCACCGATTATGAGTAAAGAGTTGGGTTTTGACCCTGAAGCAATGGGGCTGGCCTTTTCTGCATTTGGTATTTCATACGTCATTATGCAATTGCCAGGCGGCTGGTTACTGGACCGCTACGGCTCTCGCCTGGTGTACGGCTGCGCGCTGATCGGCTGGTCGCTGGTGACCATGTTTCAGGGCACCATTTATCTGTACGCCAGTCCGCTGATCGTATTGATTATCTTACGTCTGATGATGGGCGCTATCGAAGCCCCCGCCTTCCCCGCCAACAGTCGCCTGAGTGTACAGTGGTTTCCTAATAACGAGCGCGGGTTTGTCACCTCGGTTTATCAGGCAGCGCAATATATCTCGCTAGGCATTATTACGCCGCTGATGACCCTCATATTGCATAATTTGAGCTGGCATTTTGTCTTTTATTATATCGGGGCAATTGGCGTTATTCTGGGTATATTCTGGCTGGTTAAGATCAGAGATCCGATGCATCACCCGAAAGTTAACCAGCAGGAACTTGATTACATTCGTAATGGCGGTGGCGAACCATCGTTGGGAAATAAGAAAGAACCACAAAAAATCACCTTTGCGCAGATTAAAAGCGTTTGCGTCAACAGGATGATGATCGGTGTTTATATCGGGCAGTTCTGTGTCACATCCATTACCTGGTTCTTCCTGACCTGGTTTCCGACTTATCTGTACCAGGCTAAGGGAATGTCGATTCTCAAGGTCGGGTTTGTCGCCAGTATTCCTGCGATTGCCGGTTTTATCGGTGGATTGTTAGGTGGCGTATTCTCTGACTGGTTATTGAAACGCGGCTACAGCCTGACGGTTGCCCGCAAGCTGCCGGTCATCTGCGGGATGCTGCTTTCCTGCGTGATTGTTATCGCCAACTACACCTCTTCAGAATTTGTGGTGATTGCCGCCATGAGCCTGGCATTTTTCGCCAAAGGTTTTGGCAATCTGGGCTGGTGCGTACTCAGCGATACCTCACCAAAAGAAGTGTTGGGCATTGCCGGAGGCGTGTTCAATATGTGCGGCAACATGGCCAGTATTATCACCCCACTGGTTATCGGCGTCATCCTTGCCAATACCCAGTCGTTTGATTACGCCATTTTATACGTCGGCTCGATGGGGCTGATTGGGCTGTGTTCGTATCTGTTTGTCGTCGGACCGTTGGATCGTATTACCCTGACGCCGTCCGTCGCGTGATTTAACCGTATGGCGATATTTCGCCCGCTGTTCCGGGACTTGCACTCCTGCGGAACAGCGTTTTTTTACGGCTACGATTTGCTCAGCGCTCGCTGCATCGAGCTTAGCCATTTTCCCGCGGCACATAGCGTGCCCCGGTTCACAGCACCTTCGACAAAAACTGCTGCGTGCGCGGATGACGCGGATGATTCAGTACCTGCTCGCTGCTGCCCTGCTCGACGATTTTACCATCGACCATAAACACTACCTGATCCGCCACCTCCCGGGCAAAACCAATCTCGTGCGTCACCACCACTAACGTGGTACCGGACTTTGCCAGGGCTTTAATGACATCCAGCACTTCGCCCACCAGTTCAGGATCAAGCGCGGATGTCGGTTCATCAAACAGCATCACACGCGGGTTCAACGCCAGCGCGCGAGCGATGGCGATACGCTGCTGCTGCCCGCCAGATAAATGGCGTGACCAGGCATCGGCTTTATGCCGCAAACCTACCGCATCCAGCAGGGTTAATGCCCGCTCGGTAGCGGATTTCCGTGACGCGAGTCCGTGAGACACTGGCGCTTCAATCAGGTTCTCCAGTACCGTTAAGTGTGGGAAGAGATTAAAGTTCTGAAACACATAACCCACGTTAATGCGCTGGCGCAGAATATCCGCCTCTTTCAGTTCATACAGCTTGTCTCCCTGTCGGCGATAACCTATATAGTCGCCGTCGATCTGAATGAAGCCTTCATCGACGCGCTCCAGATGGTTGATGGCCCGCAGTAACGTGGATTTTCCCGAACCCGATGGCCCGAGAATAACCGTTACCGTACCAGGCGGGATCTCCAGCGACACGTCATCCAGCGCTTTATGGCGGCCGAAGGACTTGCTGACGCCAGTAATGGAAATATGGCCTTCAGGCGAGTGGGACATGGACGGCCTCCTGAGGCGTAAGTTGACGGCGACCTTTAACTGCGCGGCTGACGCGGGTGGTATTGATGGCCGAGCGCCGTTCGCTGCGGGCCAGCGCGCGTTCAACCAGATGTTGAATCAGCGACAGAACGCTGGTGATCGCCAGATACCACACCGCCCCAACCATCAGCAACGGGATCACCTCCTGGGTACGGTTGTAGATCATCTGGATGGTGTAAAACAGCTCCGGCATCGCCAGCACGTAAACCATCGCCGTGCCTTTCGCCAGGCTAATAATCTCATTGAAGCCGGCAGGCAAAATGGTGCGCAGCGCCTGCGGCAGGATAATGCGCAGCGTGCGTCGCCAGGCTGGTAAACCCAGCGCTGCCGCGGCCTCATACTGACCGTGATCGACACCGAGAAATCCGCCACGAATAATCTCGGCGGTATAGGCGCTTTGCACCAGCGTCAAACCCACTACCGAGGTAGAAAACTGACCCAGTACATTGATGGTCGCGAAGCTGCCCCACTGAACGTGGGTGAAAGGAATGCCAATCGTCAGCGTGTCGTACAGATACGAGAAGTTGTATAAGATTATCAGCACCACGATCAGCGGCAGCGAGCGAAACAGCCAGATGTATCCCCAGGCCAGGCTATTCAGCAGCCACGATGATGAGAGACGTGCCAGTGCCAGCAATCCACCGAACACCACGCTCAACAGTGTGCCGATAAGGGTCAGCAGCAGCGTTTGCCCCAGACCGGACAAAATCACCGGGTCGAAGAACCAGCGGGCAAACACGCCCCACTCCCAACGCGGATTAAACGCCACCGACTGGATAATCACCGCCAGCACAAACAGCGCGACTATCGCACCTGCCGTGCGCATCGGATAGCGTGCCGGGACGACTTTGATGGTTTCCGTCGTTTTCATTTTTTCTCCTCAGGCAATTTTTGCCTGACCTGCGATGGTCAACAGTTTGGTAAAGCGCAGCCGACCGTCAAACGGCGGCAGGCTGTACTCTTCCGGGTTACGTGCAATATCAAATTGTGGATCGTACCCCTGACGCAAATAGAGCTGAACGGCCTCCGGTTGGCGAAACCCTGTCGTCAGGTAGATACGGCTGTAGCCCGCCAGTAGCGCCCGTCGTTCCAGTTCCTGTACCACGCGCGCCGCCAGCCCCTGCTTACGCAGGGTGCTTTGGGTCCAGATACGTTTAATCTCAGCCGTGTCTTTGTCGTAAGGTTTGTAGGCCCCGGTGGCGATAATCTCGCCGTCGCGCTCCAGCACCACAAAGATCCCCTGCGGCGCCAGATACCATTCAGTCAATTCAACTTCAGCATCACGGGAAAAATAATCGCCATAGCGCGCGGCATATTCGGCAAACAGACCGTTCAGAATCGGCTGCAGTTCTGCCGCCTCCGGCGAGACCACGCGGAATTGATCGCTCACGTTGCCTCCTCAGTCGCCTAAACCGGCCGGGTTGATTTCTGATTGTGGAATGCGTTCCACCCCCTCTCCCCAGCGATTCAAGACTTTGTCGTAGTCACCGTTGGCGATCACACCGTTAAGTGCGGTTTGCACCGGCTGCACCAACCCGCTGTCTTTTTTCAGCGTTACGGCGATATGCGCGGCCTTTGGCCAGCCACCGTCGACGCTACCCACGAGTTGCGTTTTTCCATTGAGCGCTGCTTTCCACGCGCCGATAACGTTAGGGCCAAAATAGGCATCGGCGCGGCCTGACTGTAGCGCCAGCGTCTGGGCGGCATCATCCTTGGTATAGACTGGCGTAAACGCCGGTAACCCTTTCTTCAGGTTCTCTTCATTCCATGCCAGAAGAATGGCTTCCTGGTTGGTCCCGGAGCCGACAATAATGCGCAGCCCGGCGATATCTTTTGCCTGTTCAATTTTGGTCAACTTACTGCCGGTTTTGACGTAAAAACCGAGTGAATCTTTACGATACGTGGCGAAGTCGAACTTCTCTTTGCGTGCTTTGGTGACGGTAATATTGCTGATCGCAGCATCATATTTGCCAGAAACCACGCCCAACGGCCAGTCTTCCCACGACGTTGGCACCACGTTCAGCTCCAGCCCCAGACTGTCGGCCACCAGACGGGCGATATCCGCCTCGCTGCCGATCAGCGTTTTATTGTCATCTGCAAACACCGTCAGCGGCGGCTGGCTCAGTCCGGCAATCGCCACCGTGAATTTACCCGGTACGGCCAGCTGCAGCCTGGCGGGCAACTGCGCGATCGCCTGCGCGTTTTTCACCGTGTTAATCGGCGTTTTATTGGCCTCCAGGCTTACGCCCGTGCCGTTGATGGTGACATCGTTTGCCCAGACGGAAGCGCTGAAAGCCAGGGACAGCGCCAAAAGTAATGATTTTTTCTGCATCGTGTTTGTCTCTTATTGTGTGAATTGATTGGCAGGTGTCGCTAAGCCAAGGCTGGCACGCAAAGTCGTACCGGGGTAGTCAAGACGGAACAGACCGCGCGCCTGAAGTAACGGGATCACCTGTTCAACAAAGCGTGGGAAGGTGTCCGGCGTGCCGCCCTGAATGATAAATCCGTCGGCGGCTCTCTCATCGAACCACTGCTGCAGGCCGTCAGCCACCTGTTCCGGCGTACCGCTAAAGCGGGGGCGTGGGCTGGCCGCTTCCAGCGCAGCCTGGCGCAGGGTTAACCCGCGATCACGTGCATTACGCTTGATTTCATCGGTAGTGCTGCGAAAACTGTTTTGCCCGAGATCGCCGAGCTCCGGGAACGGCGCATCAAGGGAATATTGCGCGAAATCGTGATGTTCAAAATAGCGGCCGAGGTAATTCAGCGCGTCGTTAATGGAAACCAGCGCTGCGGTGGTTTGATATTGCTGTTCAGCATCCTGCTCGCTGTCACCCACAATGACGCTGACGCCCTGGAAAATATGCAGGTCATCGTCACCCCGCCCCGCTATTTCCAACTGGCTTTTCACATCCTGATAAAAAACTTTGGCCTCTGCCAGTGATTCCTGATGGGTGAAAATGGCGTCAGCGTGTGTTGCTGCTAATTTCTTGCCATCCTCAGAGGCGCCAGCCTGAAATATAATCGGCCGTCCTTGTGGTGTACGGGCAATATTTAAAGGGCCGGCAACCTGGAAATAATCGCCATGATGATTGAGCGTATGCAGTTTCTGCGGATTAAAGAACTCGCCGCTGGTTTTATTGCGGGTAAACGCATCCTCTTCCCACGAATCCCACAACCCTTTGACCACCTGCAAATATTCATCGGCAATACGATAGCGCTGAGCATGTTCCGGATGCTGTACGCGAGAATAGTTCTTTGCTGACCCCTCCAGGGGCGATGTCACCACATTCCATCCGGCGCGCCCCTGGCTGAGATGATCGAGGCTGGCAAACTGCCGCGCGGTGGTAAACGGCTCGCTGTATGACGTTGAAACCGTACCCACCAGTCCCAGATTGTTGGTGATGCTCGCCAGTGCCGACAATACCGTTAGCGGTTCAAAGCGATTTAAAAAATGCGGGATGGATTTCTCATTGATATACAAACCATCGGCAACAAAAATAAAATCCAGCTTACCTTTCTCGGCAATTAATGCGGTGTCTTTGACAAACTCAAAATTAATACTGGCATCGGCAAGTGCTGCCGGATGACGCCATGCTGACATATTCCCGGAGGCACCATGCAGAATAGTACCCAACCGTAGTTGCCTTTTTTTAGCCATAGTAACCCCTACCCAACAGGTGAAATTAAAGGTGTGTGAATGCCGTTTTTGCTAAATGCGTAAAGTACTGCGCGGCGGGTTCAATTAATCGTTCGTCCGGATTAAATCCCGGATGGTGTAATCCGTATTCGCTGGCGCTGCCAATACTGACAAATGCCCCGGGCGTATTTTGCAGATAGACGGCAAAATCCTCCCCCCCCATATGCAGATCGGCATAGTGAGTCGTGTACCCGGACGTTTTTGCGACCTCAGTGGCAATCTCTGCCCAGCGCGAGTCGTTGACCAACGCCGTGGGACCTGCGTGCCAGATAACATCAATTTGTACGCCAAAGGCGTGGGCAAATCCGGCAGCGATGTCATTCACCCGTGATTTGACCTGCTGCTGAACGACTGTGCGATGGGTTCTGAGCGTCCCTTCCAGCTCAACGGATTCTGGCAGCACGTTCCACGTGTTGCCGCCCTGAATACGGGTCACGCTCAGCACCACCGAATCCAGCGTGTTAACCTCCCGGCTGGCCACGCCTTGCAACACCGTCACCAGTTGGCTGGCAAGCAGAATGGCGTCTTTGCCTTCATGTGGACGTGCGGCATGTGCGCCTTTGCCATGGACACGCAGCACGACGCGATCGACGTTGGCATAAAATGCGCCACCACGCGTGGCAAACTCACCCACCGGTAACCCAGGCTCGTTGTGCATACCGAAAATCGCCGCTACGTTTTGTAGCGCCCCGGCGCGGATTAACGCTTTCGCGCCACCAAAGTTTTCTTCCGCGGGTTGAAACAGAATGCGAACCCGCCCCGGCAATGCGCTTTCTTGCTGTTTCAACAACAGCGCCGCACCGAGCATGACGCTGGTATGCACGTCGTGTCCGCAGGCGTGCATGACGCCCGGCGTAACGGAGCGAAACGCCACATCGGCGTTCTCTTCTATCGGCAAGGCGTCGATATCAGCCCGCAGGGCGACAATATCGTCTCCTCGCCCAACCTCAGCCACCAGACCGGTGCTCAGTTCAAAGGGCAAAATGTTGACGTCGGCAGCACGCAACCAGTCGCGAATACGTGCTGTAGTCGCCACCTCCTGTAAGGACAACTCCGGGTGCTGGTGCAGTTCACGGCGCCAGCCGATAAGCGTCGAGGCCAATGACATCAGATGACCTCCACAGCGGAATGGGCCTGCGCCAACAAATGCAGCGATGTCAGACGCGCATGACCTTCTGCTAGCGGGGTATCGATAATAAATTCATCAATGCCGTACTGCGCGTGCAGGCTGTTCAGCTTTGCGGCCACATCTTCGGCCGTTCCGTGCAACAATACCTGCGCTCGACGGGCAATTTTTCGGGGCACGCTGCCCGCCTGTGCGGCGAATGCCAACGCCTGCTCTTCACTGGCCACCGTCACGCGTTGACCATCTTCCAGCTCAACGCCCCATATTTGTACGTTCTCCGCCAATTGCGCGGCAGTCTCCGGATTGTTCGCCACAATCACCTGCACGGCGACAATCGTCGGGCGCACACTGTTGGCTTGCCAGTAAGTCAGAACATCGCCTAGCAGCGCCGGATCACCGTTCAGGTGCGCGGCAAAGATAAAATTCCAGTCAGACTCTGCCGCCAACTGTGCGCTTGGCACGCTGGCCCCCAACACGAATCTTTGCGGCGGAGAGGGAGGGATCGGCGTCGGAAATACCGCGTGCCCGGTTTCCGTCCCGGTCAATGCCAGCCAGGCGTCGAGCTGCGAAAGCTGCTCGGCAAAGCTGCCTTTTTCACGCTGATGCAGCCCCTGCTGGAGCGCCTGCGTTGACAGCGGTAAACCGCCAGGGGCTTTCCCCACGCCGAGATCAACGCGCCCTGGGGCCAGTGATGCCAATAAATTGAAGTTTTCCGCTACTTTATACGGGCTGTAATGTTGCAGCATAACGCCACCAGAGCCAACGCGGATACGTTGTGTTTGGCCAAGGATCCAGGCGATCACCAGCTCCGGTGACGGACTGGCTAGCTGCGGCGTATTGTGATGCTCCGCTATCCAAAAGCGGTGGTATCCCCACGCCTCTGCCTGCTGTGCCAGCTGTAGCGTACGGGCAAGCGCAATGGCGGCAGTTTCGGTTTCCCCTACGGGGCTTTTATCGAGAATACTCAGGCGATATGACATGTTACAGGCTCACGATTGTTAACATGTCGTCATTATTAAATTATCAAACAACCATTCAGAAACATTTAATTCACATTTACTCAGCTAAAAAATCGCTAACCAACCTTACTTCTACTACGGGTAAGGTCTCTCCTGGGCAGGTATAAGAAGCAGAAAAAACATACCCTACAAAATATAATAGGGTTACTGTTTATGCCAGAAACCCAACAATATCATTTTGCGATAGTTTTATTTTTGCGCACTATATTTATGCTGAATTTAATTTAAGTCAGCTGAAGTATCTCTTTAGGTTATACACTTGTATTTATTGTTTCATATTTATGACCATTAACAAACTGCATACAACAAAAATTTTATTTGAAATACTTTCGTCAGGCTAATGATTAGTAGAGAATGCAGCGTTTCTTATTAAAAATGGTTTAAAACAGCTTTTTAATATCCCCTGGTATTATTCCGGGGATTTTTGTATGACTTGAACATACCACCAGGGATCGCTATGAAAAGTAACATGCCCGTTACACAAGTTGAGCACACACTTAACGCGAAAGCGACGCTGCTGTCGACGACGGATAAAGAAAGCCACATTACCTATGCCAACACGGCTTTTATTGAAGCCAGCGGCTTTAATGAAAGCCAGCTCATGGGCGAACCCCACAATATTATCCGTCATCCCGATATGCCCCCTGCAGCCTTCGCCGACATGTGGCACACGCTCCAGCAGGGTGACAGCTGGACCGGGATGGTGAAAAATCGCCGGGAAAATGGTGACCATTACTGGGTTCGCGCCAACGTCACCCCCGTCTGGCACCGTGAAAAATTAACCGGCTACATCTCTGTGCGTACCGTTCCATCACGGGAAGAAATAGCCCAGAGTGAGCAGCTGTATGAAAAAATAAATAGCCAGCAATTTAAAGGTTTCCGACTTTTTAAAGGCATTGTTATTCGCCGTGGCATACTGGCATGGACATCTGCGTTTAAATGGTTAAGCATAAGTCAGCGAGTCAACTATGCTTTAGGGGTAGTAGCCCTGCTCTGCGTATTATTAACACTCGCACCGGTGAATTCATTTATTCAGGCTGGCGGAATGATCGTGCTATTTCTGCTATTTGGTATTTACCTTAAGTGCCAAATTTGTCAGCCAGTTAATACGCTACTCAGCCAAATGAAAAAAGTTGTCTCCGGCCGTAAACCCGATAACTGTCATTTAAATCGCGTAGATGAAATCGGGATGCTGATGCGACTGGTTAATCAATCCGGGCTGAATCTAAATTCTCTGGTGGATGATGTCAGTACCCAAATCGCCGGGATCCGCGAAATCAGTCAACGGGTATCAAAAGAAGGCGTTGCACTGCATACACGTTCCGAAGAAACCTCCGCTGACCTGCAGCAAACCGCCGCCGCCATTGAAGAAATTGGCAGCGCGGTGCAACAAACCGCCGATACTGCCGCACAAACGATGACCATGGCCGATAAAACCAGCGTCAACGCGACGGAAGGCGGCGATATCATGAAACAGACCATCGGCATGATGCAGGCTATCTCGCGTGATAACAGTCAGATCGTCGACATCATCGGTGTTATCGACAGTATCGCCTTTCAGACCAATATTCTGGCGCTGAATGCTGCCGTCGAGGCCGCACGCGCCGGGGAGTCCGGTCGTGGTTTTGCCGTTGTGGCGGCGGAAGTACGCAACCTGGCGCAGCACTCCGCCTCAGCCGCCAAAGAGATCAAGCAGCTAATTGAAAAGAACGTCGCGAACGTCAACTCCGGCGTAAGAATGGTGGAGCAGACGGAAACGCATCTCACGGGCATGATCGGTGACGTATTGCAGATGTCGATGATGATTAAAGACATCAGCCTCGCGACGCGGGAACAAACCCAGGCGCTGGATCTGATCAATGACTCAATTTCACGCGTCGGCACCATGACCCACACTAACGCCGAGATGGTGGAACGTGTCACTGATGCCACCGCCGATTTAACTCAGCGTTCCTCACGACTGCAGCAGGCCGTTCAGGTCTTTGGCGTATCGGCATAATGCAGGCTTTGCGTCACTGATTAATTGACTGTAGGATGCTCGGCCGACAGTTTTCCCCTCTAACACAATGAAGGGTAACGCTGTTTTCGCCGCTGCATGGGCGGCAAAAAGGATTTTGTTAATTTGTCAGGCCAACAGGAAACGCAATGAACACACACAACACGCAAGCCGCAGAACAACATGCGGCGAAACGACGCTGGCTGAATGCTCACGAAGAGGGGTATCACAAAGCGATGGGCAACCGACAGGTACAGATGATCGCCATCGGCGGCGCGATTGGTACCGGGTTGTTTTTAGGGGCCGGGGCACGTTTACAAATGGCTGGACCCGCTTTAGCGCTGGTGTATCTGGTATGCGGTATTTTTTCATTCTTTATTCTTCGTGCGCTCGGAGAACTGGTTCTGCACCGCCCTTCCAGCGGCAGTTTTGTCTCCTACGCCCGTGAGTTCCTGGGAGAGAAAGCGGCCTACGTGGCTGGCTGGATGTACTTCATCAACTGGGCGATGACCGGGATCGTCGATATCACCGCCGTCGCGCTGTACATGCACTACTGGGGGGCGTTTGGCGATGTGCCACAGTGGGTATTTGCCCTTGGTGCATTGGCGATTGTTGGTACCATGAACATGATTGGCGTGAAATGGTTCGCCGAGATGGAGTTCTGGTTTGCGCTGGTCAAAGTGTTGGCAATCGTCATTTTTCTGGTGGTTGGTACCGTCTTTTTAGGTACCGGACAACCGCTGGACGGTAACACCACCGGGTTTCATCTGATCACCGATAACGGTGGCTTCTTCCCGCACGGTCTGTTACCCGCGCTGGTGCTGGTACAAGGTGTGGTCTTTGCTTTTGCCTCTATTGAACTGGTGGGTACGGCCGCCGGAGAATGCAAAGATCCGCAAACCATGGTGCCAAAAGCGATCAATAGCGTGATTTGGCGCATTGGTCTGTTCTACGTCGGCTCCGTCGTACTGCTGGTGCTGCTGCTGCCATGGAACGCCTATCAAGCGGGCCAAAGTCCGTTTGTGACCTTCTTCTCGAAACTCGGCGTGCCGTATATCGGTAGTATCATGAACATTGTGGTGCTGACTGCCGCCCTTTCCAGCCTCAACTCGGGGTTGTATTGCACCGGGCGAATTTTACGTTCGATGTCGATGGGCGGTTCAGCCCCCAAATTTATGGCGAAAATGAGCCGTCAGCAGGTCCCCTGGGCTGGGATCCTCGCCACACTGGTGGTGTATGTGGTCGGCGTTTTCCTCAACTATCTGGTGCCTTCGCAGGTGTTTGAGATCGTGCTGAACTTCGCGTCGTTAGGGATTATTGCGTCGTGGGGATTTATCGTGGTGTGCCAGATGCGTTTGCGTCAGGCCATTAAAGACGGCAAAGCGGCAGACGTCAGCTTCAAGCTACCGGGCGCGCCGTTTACCTCGTGGTTAACGCTGCTGTTCCTGCTAAGCGTGCTGGTGCTGATGGCCTTTGATTATCCGAACGGCACCTACACCATCGCGTCGTTACCGTTGATTGCTATTCTGCTGGTTGCCGGATGGTTTGGCGTGCGTAAACGCGTGGCGGAAATCCAGCGCACCGCACCGTAATCGCATTCAGGCCTGACAGCGTATCCCCGTCAGGCCTGCTTTCTTAGTTGGCTTCGATTAACTGCGCAACATCATTGCTGTTAATTTCCCGCGCGTTGCCATCCTGATCGGTATAGCTGGTCATCCCGGTGTCTTTATCCAACTGCGGTTTGCCCTGGGTGACGATAGTTTGCCCACTTTTCGTGGTCATGACGTAATCCGTTGAACAACCTGCCAGAGTAAACAGCATTACGCCTGCGCAAAGGCAGATAAATGGCTTTTTCATGATATTCCTGTGTTATGTAATGAGCCGATAAGGACCTAGTGTAAGTCCCTGATGTTTATCAGGCCAGCGATGGGGTGTAACGAGGCGTATCGTGGGGTATGGATAAATGACAGGAGGGGTTTCCCCCTCCGGGTAAATTACAGCGCGATGCGAATCACATCATCCGGCTGTGTGGCTTCCTGCTCACGTGAAGATTTTTGTTTCACGCTAACATACAGGGTTTTGCCATCAGCGGAGAGCGCCAGGCTGTTCGGGTACGTCGGGGTGTCGAATGTTTTGACGACTTTATAGCTTTTGGCGTCAATCACGCTGACCTTACCGGCCTGACGATGCGTCACGTAGGCTTCATTGCGCGCAGGGTTGAACAGCACAGCCAGAGATTCCGGCGCGGCGACTTTCGCCAGTACTTTGCCGTCACGGGTATCAATCACCAGCACTTCTGCCGCTTTAGAATCGGTAATAAACGCGCGGTTACCAGCGGTATCAAGGCTCAGGTTGATAAAGAAATGCTCTTTGCCGTCATCCAGCAGCTTTTTACGGCTGATGATTTTATTGTCTGCGGTATCGATGGTAATAAACTCACCGTCAGCATTGGTGGTGTACAAGCGTTTAGCCTTGCTGTCGACAGCCAGACCGGTGCTCATTTTACCGGTGTTAGCAATGGTGGTTTTCAGTTTGATGGTTTCACCGTCGACCACCCAGATCACGCTCTCTTTACCAATCCCGCTGATGTAGATCGTGTTGGTGGCGTCATCGGCTACCAGCTGACGCGGCTGCAGCGGACGGACATCTTCCGAACGTTTACGCGCATCCAGTACCAGACGGCCTTTTACGTCGCCGGTTTTAGCATCCATCGCGGTGACTGCACTGTTGACAGTATTGCCAAACCACAGGGTCTGTGTCGCATTATTGATGGTGGCGCCAAACGGTTTCAGGTCGTTATGAATCGCCTGAGTCACTTCCAGCGTGATCGGATCGAGACGGTAAACCACCCCGCCCTTATCCAGCTTACGACTCTGGGAGGTGGCAAGCCACAGCGCGTTTTCCTGTTGGCTGTACGCCATTTCGTAGGCGCCTTTGCCTACCGCTTTGCGCAGCAGTTCTTCCGCAGCCTGCGTACTAAAAGAGGATGCAACAAGCAGTGAACCTAACAGTAAAGAACCACGCAGACGCGGTGAAAACAGATGACGTAAAGACATGACGACTCCCTTTGATAAATTCATTTGTTACTGCTTCACAATGCTTCAATCAGCAAAATCATGGTTTTGCCTTTTTAAGAATGAGAATAGTAATCATTATTTATCTCAAAGTGGAGTGTTTATTCGCTTTCTGGCAACAACCTTCTTATTTTCTCCATAAATGCTTAACGTGCCGCTCACAAACAGAGCGGCACAGCGGATTTTCGCGATTAATCTTCAGCGAGCCGGATCACAACCTTGCCAAAGTTTTTCCCGGTCAGCAGACCAATAAAGGCTGCCGGAGCATTCTCCAGCCCCTCCGTAATCTGTTCCCGGTACTGGATTTTGCCTTCTTTGACCCAGCGCCCCATCTCCTGCTGGAACTCATGAATGCGATGACCGTAATCCTGACCAATAATAAAGCCCTGCATCCGGATGCGCTTTTTCAGTATGGTGGCCATCAGCAGCGGTAAGCGGTCGGGACCTGCCGGTAACGCCGTGGCGTTATAACCGCTGACCAGCCCACACACCGGAATGCGTGCAGAGGTGTTGAGTAACGGCAGCACCGCGTCGAAGACTTTGCCGCCAACGTTTTCATAATAGATGTCGATCCCCTGCGGACAAGCCTGCGCCAGCTGTTGCGCGAAATCAGGCGCATGGTGATCGAGGCAAATATCAAAGCCGAGCACCTCGGTGGCATGACGGCATTTTTGCGCTCCACCGGCCACGCCGACTACCCGACACCCTTTGAGTTTGCCAATTTGCCCGACGGTTGCGCCTACCGGCCCGGTGGCTGCTGCCACCACCAACGTCTCTCCGGCTTTAGGTTGGCCGATATCCAGCAGCCCCATATACGCGGTAAAGCCCGGCATCCCCAACAGACCTAACGCCCAGGATGGATGTTCAGGGTTATCGCCTAATTTTACCAGCCCGCTACCATCGGAGATGTCGAAATCCTGCCAGCCGCTGTAGCTCAGAACCCATTCACCAACGTGATAATCAGGATGATTTGATGCCATCACCCGGCTGACGGTACCGCCGACCATCACCGCGCCAATCTCCACCGGGGGAGAATATGAAGGCTCATCGCTCATGCGACCGCGCATATAGGGATCGAGAGACAGATACACGTTGCGCAGTAAAACTTGCCCGTCCCCGGGAGTGGCGACAGCACCCTCTTCCAGACGGAAATTACTGAGTACCGGAGCGCCATGGGGGCGCGAAGCCAGTACCCAGCGGCGATTGCGTTGCAGTTGTTGACTCATTGATGTTCTCCTCTGCTTTTGGCATGAATCCATCAATAGTAGACGCCCCGCGCTAGCGATGCTTTCACATTAATTGCCGACGGCGTTTAACCGCACAACCAGATAAACACAGGGTTGCGCGGTTTCATTAATAAATCGGCAGTCATTCGGCGGGCCGAGTTCCAGACAATCACCGGCCTTCATTTCGTGGCGCGTGTCCCCTTCGACAAACACTAACTCCCCCTGCTGCAGCCAGATTAGCTGTCTGGCCTGCACGTAGGACGAAGCGGGCATGGGAATGTCGCTCCCGGCTGGCAGTTCTATCTGCACCAGATCGATGGGCAGATCGCTGCGCGGGGAGACGTGGCGGCGCAGATAATGGCTTTGCGGATCGTGCCAGACAGGCTGGTTGGCGAAGCGCAGCAGCTTGCCCTCTTGCATTTCAGCCCGCGCCATCAGCGTTGACATGCTGATGCCAAATGCCCCGGAAAGCCGCCCCAGCAGCGTTGCCGTTGGACTACTCTCGCCACGCTCAATTTTATGGATCATTGCCCGCGACACGCCCGCGCGCTCGGCAAGTTCCGTCAGCGACCAGCCGCGAGATTCCCGTTCTATGCGAATTCTTGCACCGATCCGTTGATTTATGCTGTCTTCAATAGTATTCATATTGTAATACTATAGTGAACAACACCTGAGGTTCAACATGTCAATTCGCTTTGCCAGTAAAGAAGACTGCGCCGCTATTGCAGAAATCTACAATCACGCGGTGCTGCATACGGCGGCTATCTGGAACGATCAAACTGTTGATGCCGAAAACCGTATCTCCTGGTACGAAGCCCGGCAAATACTGGGGTATCCGGTGCTGGTGAGTGAAGAGAATGACGTGGTCACCGGGTATGCGTCTTTCGGTGACTGGCGTAATTTTGATGGTTTTCGTCATACCGTTGAGCATTCGGTGTATGTGCATCCGGATCATCAAGGCAAAGGCCTGGGGCGCGCATTACTCAGCCGGTTGATTGATGAGGCCCGCAGGTGCGGTAAGCATGTGATGGTCGCGGGCATTGAGTCGCAGAATCAGGCATCGTTGCACCTGCACAGCACGCTCGGTTTTGTCTTAACCGCGCAAATGCCGCAGGTGGGGACGAAGTTTGGCCGCTGGCTGGATCTGACCTTTATGCAGCTGCAACTGGACGATCGCCGCGATCCGGACGCACGCGGATGAACTCGACGCTAACCCTCTCCTTTCTGATTGCCGCCGGCATTGGTCTGGTGGTGCAGAACACCTTAATGGTACGTATTACTCAGACCTCTTCAACCATTCTGATTGCCATGCTGCTCAATTCGCTGGTGGGGATTGTGCTGTTTGTCAGCATTCTGTGGTTTAAGCAAGGTATGGCGGGGTTTGGCGAGCTGGTTTCCAGCGTACGCTGGTGGACGTTAATTCCCGGTTTATTGGGTTCGTTTTTTGTCTTCGCCAGTATTAGCGGCTATCAAAATGTGGGGGCTGCCACCACCATTGCGGTGCTGGTTGCCAGTCAGTTGATTGGCGGTCTGCTACTGGATATCTTGCGAAGCAACGGCGTACCGCTGCGTGCGCTGGTGGGGCCCGTTTGTGGCGCGGTGTTGCTGGTAATCGGCGCCTGGCTGGTAGCCAGACGCGCGTTTTAATGGCCTGATGGCGGGCGCGTATCAGGCACGAAATATCAGAGAATGGTGCCACCTTTGGTGAGCTGCTCGCGGCGGGCTTCCATATCCTCTTTATACTGACGACCATGATGCGCAATCGCCGTGCGCAGACGCTGTTGCTGGGTGTAGCGATCTTCCCGGCTCAGTTCTGCATCATCGCTGAGCGCAATCAGCAGTTCGTTCATATGCGTAATGACGCTCTCTTCAATGGCGGCGTCGACGCGGGCGCTGACCTCATCCAGGTGCGACATACTTTCTCCTTAACTGATTAATTTAATTTAGCTTTTGAAAAATCACTGCCCATCAGGCTAACGCTGTATCCGCTGACGTTACTGCGTGTGGCATAGAACGTTTTGCCGTTTGCCAGCGCGATCCACGGCGCCTGCTGGTAGAAAATCTCTTGCGACTGCTGGTAAAGCGCGGCACGTTCTTGCGGCTTGCTCACCTGTTTCGCCTTTTGCACCAGCGCATTATACGCTTTATCGCACCAGCGTGCGGCGTTGGATCCGGTTTTAATGCTGTTGCAGCCCAGCAGGACATCAGCGAAGTTATCCGGATCGCCGTTGTCAGACATCCAGCCAAACAGCGCGGTGTCGTGCTCGCCCTTACGCATTCCGGAGAGGTACTCACCCCACTCCCAGGAAACGATTTTCGCCTTCACGCCAACCTTCGCCCAGTCGCTTTGGATCATCTCAGCGATCCGCCGGGAGTTCGGGTTGTACGGACGTTGAACCGGCATCGACCATAGCGTCGCCTCAAAACCGTTCTCCAGCCCAGCTTTCTTCAGCAGTTCTTTCGCTTTTTGCGGGTCGAAATCGTAGTCTTTCAGATCGTTGTTGAAGCCCAGCATATTCGGTGGAATCGGTGATTTTGCCACCGTGCCTGAACCTAAGAAGACGGCGTTAATGATCGCTTTTTTATCGGTCGCGTAATTCAGCGCCTGACGTACCAATACGTTATCAAACGGTTTTTTCTCAGTATTAAACGCCAGATAACCGACGTTCAGCGCATCGACCGAATGCAGCGTCAGGTCGCTGTTTTTCTTAATTTCCTCAAACTGCACCGGCGCAGGCGCGGGAATTATCTGGCACTCATTGGTTTGCAGTTTTGCCAGTCGCGTTTGCACGTTTGGCGTAATGGCGAAGATCAGGTGTTTGGTCGGAACGTCACCATCCCAGTAGTTCGGGTTGGCCAGATAGCGGATCTGTGAATCCTGCTTATACTGTTGCAGCACGTAAGGTCCGGTGCCAATCGGCCAGGTATCGACGTTTTCCGGCGTACCTTTTTTTAGCATCTGGTCGGCATATTCTGCAGAGAGAATGGACGCGAAGTCCATCCCCCAGTCAGCCAGAAACGCCGCATTAGGTTCGTTCAGCACAAACTGGACATGATAATCATCAACCTTTTTCACCTCTTTGATCAGCTTGTCCAACCCGACATCGTTGAAGTACTCATAGTTACCCTGCGAGACGTTATGGTACGGATGTTCGGCATCTTTCTGACGTAATACCGAGAACAGCACGTCATCCGCGTTGAAATCACGGGTCGGTTTGAAGAATTTATTGCTGTTGAACTTCACGCCCTGACGCAGGGTAAAGGTATACGTCAAGCCATCCGGGGATATCGTCCAGTCGGTAGCCAGAGACGGCACCGGGGTATTTTTCACCGGATCAAAGTTAATCAGTCGGTTATACAGCACCTGAGAACTGGCCACAAATGACGGACCGGAGCTGGCGATTTGCGGGTTAAAGGATTCGGGAGACGCTTCAGAGCAGTAGATAAGGGTGTCGGTATTGGCAGCAAATGCAGCACCGGTTGGTAATACCGCGCTGAGCGCCAGCGCGAGCAACGTTTTCCTTGCAATCATTGTTGTATACCTTCTTATTTTATTATTCATCTCATTATCAGAGCATAGCTGACAAAAACTGACTAATAACAAATCACTATCAGGTTATTCTTATCCGGTGGTTTTCGCTGATTAATTCGACAGCACCGGTGAAATAATTTCCCTTAAGTCTTTTTCAAGACGTCAAGATTTTTCCCCGCGCTCTATGCCATGAAAATTCGCCCCTTTTTGCCTCTCTTCCACCGTTTGCTCGCGTTTATAAGCCGTAAAGTAGATGTGTGAAGAAGTCTAAGGGATAACAACGTGGCAAAAACTCTCTTGCGCAGCGGCAATTTGGATGACTATCAGGCCGTGGGCGGCGGTGGTCAGGCCGTTTTTGATTCAGCATTGCAAATTCGTGAAACGCTTCGTCTGCGAAAACAGCAGGCCATGGCCGATTGTCTGGCGATCCCGCAAGTCAATGATAATGGCGATCGGGTTGACTGGTATTCCCCGATTGAAGGACAAGCCGTCGCCTGGAAGGCCGCTGATGAAGATGCGCGCTTTCGGGCATTACGCTATCTGGCTAGCACGCTGGACAGCGCGGCGACTCTCAGTCGTAAAAGCCTGCAATCGGGTAAAACCTCGCTGCAATTGTTTGGATCTCTGCTGGAAAAGGCCGTTCAGTTTCCTGGGGAAAATCACGTTTTTCTGGTTGATGGCAAACCGGTGATAACGTTCTGGGGATTCGTCAATCTGAACGAAAACACGCGTGACGATGTGCTCGACTGCTTGCGGATTGCCGATATTCCTCCGGTCATGCCCGCACCGCAAGCCGAACCTGAAGAAGATATGGTCGTCCCGGAAATCACCTTTGCCGAAGCCGATGCACCTTTACTGACTCCGGTCGTGGAAACACCCAAGCCCGCAGAACCTGAACCGCAGCCCCCGGTCATCGTAAATGAACCCGAGGTCTTACCACCGCCCGTATTGCCAACACCTGCGCGTAAACTGCCGCTGTGGAGCCTGCCGGTTGCCGCGGTCATCATTGCCGCTATCGTTGGACCGCTGCTGTGGAAACAGCAGGCGACACGCCCTGCGCCCGCGCTGCAGCCGATTGAGGTTGCGAGGGTCGACATCAAGCCGCTACCCGTACTGACACCTTCGCTGCCGCTGCATCGCGCGGAAGTTGTCCCGGTGGTCAAAAAAGAGAAGCCTGCCGAGGGGCCGGTGGTGATTGCCGCGATCCCGAAAGATGCGCTGGTCATGGACGCGAACCAGATGAAGGTCGGCACCACCCGCTTCCTCAACGGTAACTGGCGCGTGATGGTCGACATCAAAGATCCGGTCAGCGGTAAAGCGCCCTCGCTGCGTTATCAGATCCAGACCAATAAAGGCACTGCGCGAGTCGTCCACGGCGACAATGTGGTGTGTCGTGCGGAGATTTTCTCCGGTCTGCACCAGTCGGGTGAATTAATGATTAAAAGTCGTGGGAACGCGCGTTGTACGGACGGCTCGCGTTATCCGATGCCGGAAATCACCTGTAAAGCGGGAACCAACGACGTAGCCGCCTGTACCGCACGTTATGACGATCACGCGGAGATCCCCATGACCATCAAAAAGATAGGTGCCTGATTTTATGTTGGTGAATCTGTGTGATTACAAACAGAGCGTGACGCTCATCGCCAATAGCGGCGTACAGTTTCTGGATTTTGGCCTGACGCCGCAGGAATCCGCGCATCATGGGCGCTTTGTGCGCAAAACGGCCAACGGCCCGCTGCTGCGACTGGATTTCGACCTGACAACGGGTCGCTATACGTTACCAGGTAGCACTGGCGGGCAACCCGAAGTGGTCAAGCCAGAAAGCACCCAGACATTACATTATTCACTGGACGTGCTCGACGGCGTCTGGCTGCCGCTGCCGTTCCTGCGCTTTAACCCGCCGCGCACATTTGTCGAAGGCCCGGATAACTGGGCGCGCGTACAGGTGCGCAAGCTGGCACAACCGGACAGCGCGGGCAACACGCACCGTGTGACCGTGGCGCTGGACAGCCAGTTAACCGAGCATGCCCCCGCCGTATTGACGCCAAATGAAAACGATTTGCTCAACGGCACGCGATTTGCGCTGGCCTGGCACGATAAAGAAATCGCTGATTTCCTCGACCAGACGTGGATTGACGGCTGGCTGCGCGAGTCTTTTTTGCACTATGTGACGCAACAAGAAAACCGCGCCGAACAAGAGATCCAGCTCGCGCTGCGAAATTTCGAATATCAGGCGCACTGGCTGAATGTGCTGACCCTGTTAGGCGAGCAGCTTGCCATTCCGGAAGTGAAGCTGGTGACGCACACCCTTAGCACCCCGGCCATTCCCGTCGATCTGATCTTGGATATCGGCAATACCCATACCTGCGGCGTATTGATTGAAGATCACGGTGACGCCAATGACGGGCTACGCCAGACGGCAGAATTACAGGTCCGTTCATTAAGCGAGCCGCAATACCTCAACGATCCGCTGTTCACCAGCCGACTGGAGTTTTCCGAGGCGCGTTTTGGGAAACAGCACTTTTCCGTGGAGAGCGGTCGTGACGATGCCTTCATATGGCCGTCGATCGTTCGTGTCGGCGATGAAGCCCGCAAGCTGGCCATGCAGCGCGTCGGCACCGAAGGCAGCAGCGGGATCTCCAGCCCGCGTCGGTATCTGTGGGATGAAACACCGGTGTTGCACGACTGGCGCTTTAGCCAGATGAATGGCAAAACTCAGCGCGAACCGCTGGCAACTGCCTTCCCGCTGATGAATCTGATGAACGATGATGGTCAACCGCTGTTTAGCCTGCCGCAGGATGACCGGCTGCCGGTATTCTCACCGCAGTACAGTCGCAGCACGCTGATGACTCATATGCTGTGCGAAGTTCTGGCGCAGGCGCTGGGGCAAATTAACAGCGTGGCGACACGCCTGCGCCTTGGTTTTCCGGCCTCGCCTCGCCAGCTGCGTACGCTGATCCTGACCCTGCCGTCGGCGATGCCAAAACAAGAGCGTGAGATCTTCCGCCTGCGCATGTTTGAGGCTATTGCATTAGTGTGGAAAGCGATGGGCTGGCATCCGCAGGATGACGATTTTACCACCCGCAAGCAGCAGGAAAAAAGCGTGGTCCCCGTCCCTGAGATCCAGATGGAATGGGATGAAGCCAGCTGTGGGCAGCTGGTTTGGCTATACAATGAAGCGATTTCACACTACGACGGGCACACCGAATCGTTCTTCAACGCCCTCGCCCGCCCGGACCGCCTGCCGGAACCGGGTGAAGTCAACGGTCGCGCCCTGCGTGTGGCATCAATCGACATTGGCGGCGGCACCACGGATATGGCCGTGGTCCATTATCAGTTAGATGATGGCGTGGGGGCGAATGTCAAAATCACGCCGCATCTGCTGTTTCGTGAAGGATTCAAGGTTGCCGGGGATGACTTGCTGCTCGATGTTATCCAACGCTGCGTGCTACCTGCCCTGCAAACCCGCTTACAACAGGCGGGGGTTACCGACGCCGCCGCCCTGCTGGCAACGCTGTTTGGCGACTCCGGGCGCATCGACACCCAGGCGATTTTACGCCAGCAAACGGCGTTACAGCTGTTTATGCCGCTCGGGCATGCGGTGCTCTCCGCGTGGGAGCAAAGCGATGTTAACGACCCGGTAGCGGGGCTGCATGCTACCTTTGGCGAACTGCTGGCCCAGCCGCCAACGCGCAACGTGATGAACTATATCCAGCAGGCCATCGATCATGCGTTGCCTGCGGGCTCACCGGTTTTTGACGTGCTGAGCGTGCCGCTACAAGTGCAGTTCAGGCCATTACAGGAAGCCTTGCTGGCCGGGCAGTTTACCCTGACCTCTCCGCTGCACGCCGTGTGTGAAGCCATCTCGCACTATCGTTGCGACATTTTACTGGTAACCGGCAGACCCGCCTGTTTACCAGGCGTACAGGCGCTGATTCGTCATCTGCAACCCGTTCCGGTTAATCGTATGATTTGGATGGACAGCTACCGCGTGCATGAGTGGTATCCGTTTAGCCAGCAAGGGCGCATTGGCAATCCGAAGTCCACCGCCGCCGTGGGCGCCATGCTGTGCAGCCTGGCGCTGGATTTGCGTCTGCCGCGTTTTAACTTTAAAGCCGCCGATATCGGCGCGTACTCGACGGTACGCTATCTCGGCGTGTTAGATAACACGGTTAATACGCTGCGCGATGAGAATATCTGGTATCACGATATTGACCTCGACAAGCCAGGCGCAAAGCTGGACGCGCGCCTGAATTTCCCGCTGCGTGGCAATGTGACGTTAGGTTTCCGCCAACTGGAGAACAGCCGCTGGCCCGCCACCCCGCTGTATACGCTCAGTATCAACTCTGCTGAGCTGGCGAAAACCATCGCCGGTGATGGCGTATTAAATGTGCGCCTGCAATTACGTGGCGGTAGCAAAGAGACCGGCCCGGAATACTTCGTCCTCAGCGATGCCTGGCTGCAGGATGGCACACCCGTTGCCGCTAACGCCTTAACCTTAAAACTGAATACGCTGGCAGACCGCCGCCACAGCGGTAGCCATTACTGGATTGATAGCGGGAGTGTGTACCTGAAATGAGCAAGACGTTAAACACCACACAGGCCGCCATCGAATGGGTAACGGACGTGCGTACACGCGCGGCACGCCTGGATGATGAAGCAGATTCCCTGCTTGCTCAGCTCACGTTAGCCGCCGTCAATGAAGCCGCGCTCAATGAGACATTCGCCGCGCCGGGTTGTGTGGGATTGTACGGCCACTCACAGGCGGCGAAAGCGCATTTGCTCTGCGCATTGTGCAGCAATACGGGTGGCAAACTGAATATCACCACGCCGGAGCGCAGCGTCGATTACTTTACGCACATTAACCCCGGCCATGCGCCAACCAACATGGCTATTCGCTTTACCCGCGACGAAACCCCATTGGACAGCGCATGGCCGCTGCGCCTGCGGTTGATGAGCGAGGCGGAGCTGGTTCAGCTGTTTATCGCCCAGTTCTGTGCGTTACCTGACAACCGTCAGGTTGAAAAAACGATCATTGAGACGCGGTTAGAAAAATGGCAGACGCTGCGCCAGCGCCATCCTGTGCCGGGGATCTGCGCACAAGACGTGGCCACCATCGCGCGTTTCTGGCGTTCTCGTGTTCCCTCAAACCAGCAGCAAATTGACGATGCGCTGTGGCACCAGTTTGCCATGCTGCTTCCGGCACTGGATCTCACCACCCGGGCACATGCCTGGGCATTACTGTGGGGAGAACAGCCAGAACTCACGCAGCAGTTTCTGGCACTGGCGCATACGCTGCAGCAAACCGGGCATGCCAAAGAATTAGCTGCGCCGTTTAGCCTGCTGGTCGACCATTTCGGCTTGCCCGCCGAAAGCTTTCTCACTCAGGCGGCACTGACCGGGCACGACGCGCCAAGTGATGTGGTGGTGCATCCCATTGCCGACAATCAGTTGCTTAATGCGGTCAGCCTGTCGCTGGAATCACTGGCGCTGTTGACCCGCGAACTGGTACTGACGGTAGAAGACACAGTGCTGGAGAGCACGGACCTGCTGGATATCCCCCTGGCACCGGATGCGCATCCACACCCGCTATGGCAAGCAAAATTAGGCTGGATGCTGGAGCATTACCGCCAGTGTCTGCAACCCGATGTGTTAGTCATCTGCAACGCGGTATCCACCCGTTCGCAGACGCCGACCGTCACCCGCACACTACTCGGTTGGATCAACGATACCCAACCGCTGCACGATGCTGCGTTACCGGGCGTGGTGTGGGCCATTACCCCACAGGATGCACGTTTTAGCACCCAGCAGAACCTCGATGAAGCCGTTCAGCAATTACTGGGCAAACCCGGACTGCACTGGGGCACGCTGCAGGCGCTGGATAAGCACAGTTTACAGCGCCTGGTTGAATGGTTGTCGCAGGCCACTTCGCCCGCTCAGCGTCAGGCTCGGTTTATCTCTCTGCACGAGCAGCTCCAGCAGCGAATTCGCGCCACGTTAATGAGCTGGCTACACACGGATGACGAGACGACCGGGGCGAGTGAATCACTTATTCGCCAGTTGCAAGCTCAGGCGGCAAAACATGGCGAGCTGCTGGAGGGACTACTGCCGCCTATGCGCAGCGTGGAGTCGTTGTTACGTATTCAACAACCGCGTGAGGAGCAGGTTAGCGGCTTATTTAATGATGCGATCGACCTGTTTGCTGACGCGCGAGATACTTCTCACCCGCAAGAGAGTGAAGAGACCGGATACCTGGCGCATAAAATGTGGATCAACCATGTGCGCCAGTGGTGTCGTAATGAGAATAACGCGCGTCGCCTGCACCTGGAGCCACAAACCTTAAGGCAGGTTGCCGACATCCTGGTGACCACCAGTTACCGACTGGAGATGCCACAACGCCTGCACGCTATTATGCAGCGCGAGAACGTCTGCGCAGCACAGCTACACGCGGATATCGGTGATTTTATTACCTGGCTTGGGTTTGCTCGCGTTGCCGAGGAACAGCGCCCTGCCAGCAGGATCCTAAAAGGTGCCGCTATCTTTAGCGCCCCGCCGCAACAACCGATGCGTCGACTGGCAAAACTGGACGAGCAACCTCGGCATGGTGCCAGCCGATACGTGTATGACTGGTTGGTTGCCCTGTACACCCGCGCCAATGAAAACGTCGGCTATCAGCATCCGCTGGACGTGACTGACGCTGACAGGTTGCGATTAATCGCGCTGCTAAAGGCCTGACGACGTCATTAGAAAAGAGAAAACAGGAGTGCGACGGGAAAGCTCATCGGCCACGTCGCCCCGACTAATACCGCGCTGAGAAAGCGAATACGCTTTTTATCGCGCGATAGAAACCAGGTGATGATAGCCGCGATGGCGGCCATTACCGCATAAAAAACCAGCATGTTTTGGTACAAAGACATTTAGGGCATCCGGGCCAGAAGGGAAAATCGCGCGCAATATGCTCTTTTTTATGACACACATCAAGTTTTATTCATTTTTTTAAGAAACCGGCGAGAAAACAACCGCTATTCGTAATGTTCAGATTTCGTACTATTGCGGATAGTTTTAACCCGTACTATACCCATAAGGGTTAAATCGAAAGGTGGCAAAAATGAATGTTTCCAGTAAAACCGTGATACTGATAAATATCTTTGCTGCTGTAGGACTTTTCAGCCTGATATCCATAAGGTTCGGCTGGTTTGCTTGATGTGACTCTTGTTGATTAATTGCAGCGTCTGCTGGCAGAGAGAACATTCTCTCTGCCATTGATGTGCGATCTTCCCACTGCTTCACCTGCCAGTAAATTATCCTTAGTGTGTAATAGCCCTAACCTTTCTGCGGTAATGAAATCGCGAAGCCCCGGCATGCTTTGCCCCCTAAGCGGATCCGCAACCAAATTTTATATTCCGTTGCGTTCTGACTTCACGCGCTGCCCTGTCTCATCAATAAGTCATTCGCACTGTTCTCAACGCTTCGAAAGCCTAAATTTTTAGACTTACAAAATCATTTATTTCAGCCCAATTTATGTAATGGCATAATCAGGCAGGCTAAAGTGAGGGCGAAAATGGATAAAACATCTCAAAATCAGATAGTAGATAGCGACATTGCGCGTTTATTGCTTAAACACAGAAAGGCTCGAAATTTGACTGTAACAGAACTTGCCCAACGATCGGGCGTCAGTCAGGCCATGATTAGCAAAGTTGAACGAGGCACCTCCAGTCCCAGTGCCACGATACTGAGTCGTTTAGCCAACGCCATGAATATAACGCTATCAAAACTTTTTGCGGAGCTTGAGCAGCATCAGAACTCACTGGTTCGTTTCGCGGATCAGCAGCAGCATTGGACAGATGAACAATCAGGCATTACCCGCTGGTCACTCTCCCCAGCAGGGGCATGCCCGGAGCTTATAAAAGTTGAAATTCCTGCTATGGGTCAACTGACGATTCCCGCCTCTGCGAATGAGCATCTTTCCGGGCAAACACTGTGGATGTTGAGCGGCAGCCTTGATTTTCGGGTTAATCATCAGACCCATCACTTACAAGCCGGTGACTGTCTTGCCCTTACCTTTGCAAGCGAGTGCCAAATGAGCAATCCTGATAGCGAACAGAGTTGTTCTTACATCGTCACTTTTAGTCAAAAAAATCAATGATATTGCCCCTGCTTAAGGGGTTACATCACATTAGACTTGCTTAGATGTAACAGGGGATAAGGCCTTCCCTGATTGTCCTGCTCGGAACGGCCTGTAACCTGAAAGCCCATATGCTGATAAAACTCTATAGCCTGCTGATTTTGTTCATTTACATCGACGCTTAAATCAGGATGCAGCGCCAGTGCATGTGAGATCAACCGTTTTCCCACGCCAAGTCCGCGAGCAGAAGCATCGACAAAAAGTGCCTCCAGATGGCTCTCATGTAGAAACATAAATCCTAGCGGTTGGTCTTCCTGATTTGTTGCAACCCATACAGGGGTTTCTGAAAAAAAACTGACAACGTCTTTTTCGATCTCTTGTCGGTCGTGGGCTGTCAGAAAATCGTGCGTGGCATCTACAGAATTTTTCCAAATTTGGATAATTTCTGACGCTTCAGAGGGTCGTGACATTCTGATTTTTAACATTTACTCTACCTTAAGTGGTCATTACTTTGTGTATTTACGTACAAAATGAGCCGCCTTAAGCTTACTATAGTGAAATTAAATTTACTATAGTACTTTAATTGTTATACCTTAGCATTCCCCATGAGAAGAGCTAACACGCCGGTTAGTCTGATCCTCATCATCGTCTGCGACAATGATCCTGGGCTTTTTCAAACCGACTTTTCGCTCCTCGCTCACAGCCAGCAGCGGACATTCCACACTTCTGCTAATGTGGCCAAATTCAGTAGACCACCTCATCATAGAGTCCGTCGTATTCGCTAAGACGCTTGCGTTTGTAGGGTTGTGTCGCAAATCGGTGGTATCCCCCTCTCAGCCGCTTCGGGACGCTGTGAGGCAGAATGCGGTTGCGCTGGTCGTATTTCAGGTAATCCAGTTCGTAAAAAATGCTCGCCATATTCAGCGCATCTCGTGGCGACAGAATGAACTGAATGTCACTGGGAGCCAGCTCTCGCTCGGCATCCCACCTCTTGTAAAGCGTGAACATTCCGTTTCTTCCTTATCCCATGTATTTGATGAGGATTCGCTCGTTAAAGCGGCGAAAAATCAAACGGGTTGTTTTTTGTGGTTGAGCTGTTTTGGGGTTGCTGGAAGGAACTGTCACTGCCTCTCGAGCGCACTATTGCTGCTCAAACCTCCACGATGTAAGTAAGACCTTGCCAACGTCCGCAGCTCAACGCAGACCTCGCGGCAACGCAGGCGGTCCGCTCCGTGCCAGGTGCGGACATTACTGACACAAACACAACCAGCAAATGGATTACCAGGCAGCCGGGGGCGACATTTCCGGGAGACAATCAACGGGAAACATTTTAATGTGAGAATTTAGGCAGGTCACAGGTATGTATTACCGTATGCCATTGGAAGAATGACACATGCTACCTGTGAGTGTGGAATAACCAAAAGCCTACTGCACCGGAGGATGTCTTGCCATGTTGACCGATCTCAGCAGAGATGAAAGTAAAAGACTTGCGGCAATCGACTTGTTGAAAAATCCTGACAAGGGTCGGGATGATGCGTTAAAAAAATATACTCATCTAATATGCCACTTGCTGAACATGCCGATGGGCTTTGTTTCTGTTCTCGATGAAGAAAAGCAATACATCAAATCCGCCCAAAATGTTGCCGTCACGGAAACCAGCCTGAGCGAGGCATTTTGCGTACAGACCCAAGAACAGAGTAAGACATTCATTTGTCATGACACTCATCAGCACCCTACCTTTCGTGACTATCACGCGGTAAAAGAAGCTCCATTCATTCGCTTTTATGCAGGGTGCCCACTTAAAACCCAGGATGGAGTACCCGTAGGTACCTTGTGTATCCTCGATACTCAGCCCAGGGAACTTTCAGACGAGCAGCTCGATCTTTTTGAAAAGATGGCAGGACTTATATCGGATTTTCTGGCCTCGTGGCACTCCGTGGGCTACCTCGATATAGTCACGCTATTACCAAACCGGCAGCGACTGCTGAAGGATATAGAGGTTTCAGCTGAAGGCTCATTCAGGCTCGTCATTATTGATTGTATTGATATGCCATTAGCCTACGAAATGGCTCGCTCACTCGGTATGACTGCCGTAGAAAATCTACTTCGTAATATGGTCGCAGAGCTGCAGACCCGCCTACCTTTAGAAGGGCAGCTCTACGCCGTGGCAGTCGGACGATTTGCCTTTTTTACCCATAAGGAAAAAACTCTGACATTAGAAGATATCTCTCAAAGCCTTCAGGGGATCCAGGCCAGGATCACCCCGGAAGTTCCCCTTGATCTGGATATTCACATGGGTGACTCCGGGCTTTGCGATAAATCTCTGACATCGAATGAAATTCTGCGCCGTGCAGTCAGCGCATTGCATGAAGGGATAAGTCAGGGGCGCCGGTTTACAGTCTATGATGACGCACTGGATAGCCGTAAGAAGACTGATTTCAGCCTTCTTACTGAAGTTAGACAAGCGCTACATGAAAACCAGGGCTTATATCTGGTTTATCAGCCGAAAATCTCACTGGTGACAGGGCGTGTGACGGGAGCCGAAGCTTTGCTTAGATGGCAACATCCTAAAAACGGCGAAGTGTTGCCGGGTGTGTTTATTCCTCTGGTCGAAAAGACCAGCCTGATGCGCGAACTCACAGCGTGGGTTATCGATCACACTATTGTGCAACTGAGTGCCTGGCAAAGCCGTGGACTTTCTTTACCCGTGTCGATTAATCTGGCCGCCAGTGATTTTTCAAGACCAGATTTCTCCGATGAGCTGGAACAGAAAATGCTGGACGCGCGTCTGGATCCTGCCCTGCTGGGGGTGGAGTGTCTGGAAACCGAGGAGATGCTGGAAAGCCCCGCTGCACTTAGCGGCCTGGACATGCTCAAACTACGCGGATTTAAAATATCTCTGGATGATTTTGGTTCCGGATACAGCAACATTAACTACCTGCGACAAATCCCGATGGACATCATCAAGCTTGACCGCTCTATTGTGAGTAAGGTTGCTCGCGACAAGGCCAGCCGCATCATTGTTCGCAACGTTATCACACTCCTCAAGCAGCTCGACTATATCGTTCTGGCCGAAGGAGTCGAGGATGCCAGGACCGTTGATATTTTAAGAAGGCTGGGCTGCGATGAAGTTCAGGGCTATTTTTTTGCCAAACCGATGACCCCCGATGCTTTTGAAACCTGGTATCACGGCAGAGACGAAGCCTTAAAGTGAACGAGTATTAAGTAAATACGTATGCTCGCCTGCCCGCAATATATAAATAAGAAGGGAACTGGTCATCCTGACCTGCTCTCCATTGATTATCAGAGGCCGATGTTAGTCCCGCATCAGGGTAATCATGACAAATTCTCACTTCCGCTCTTCGCTCACCGCGGACCTTTAGCTCAGTTAGCTTATCTGCTTTATGCCAGGATCCGCACGGTCGCAAAATCGGGAAATGCCTTGTGGAAGTGGACATCCCTGAAACATTAGCGGATGTCATCCGGTTATCCTGTCCGATATTTATGGGCGCATAAGCGGCTCAATACCAATCCACTTCAGCGTTGGCTGATAACAAAGTTTCAGCACGGGCACTGCCACTTTCACCCCATCAACTTCAAGATCGCCTAAATGGACAGACCATTTAGAATTCGCGTTGCCGTCATAAATTTTAAAGACCACGTACGCTGAACCGTAGTCATCGTTATTCGTAATTCGGGGGACGTTGCGATGTACCTCATCACTATTGAGGTCGTAAGGCGATGGTCTTGCATATTCCTTTCTGTCTTCCGGGAAATCATAAGGGAATGATGTGGTCCCGAGATAAATTTCTGGCCTTGCACTAACCTGGTTACCATCGCCCAGGTCAATATAGGCTTCACGTGTGTCGATAATAATCGGTACCGCTGGCAGCCCTTTAGTCCCCGGACGAGAAGGACGCTGACGGCCTTTGTTATACGCAATCAACTGGACATAAAAGTCCGGCCTCGCTTCAGGCCCCTGGACGTGCGGAATAGTAAAGCTGCTTCGTTTAGCAGGGATATAGTTACCTGGCATACCGTGATCATAGAGATAGGTTTCCAGCACAATCTCTTGCTTTCCGCTTGGGCTATCGACCGTAAATGTATACTCGCTTTCACAGAGATCGATATATCCGGGCCTTTCCCGCGGATACGGAATACATCCCACCAACAGCACGGCGCCAAAAACGACAACCCCGCCCCAGCCAAGATGCCTCGATACTGACATAGCAAAATCCCTATATTAAAAATTCCGAATGCTAGCTTAGATTAGTATCGCTTAAATCTTCAACCTACCAACATTGATTTTGAAGGAGCCGTGAGGCTGAAGGGTCAACGGCAGAAGTGTGCCAGGAGCAGACGCTCCTGATTAATTGACAATAAACATACCGACCGGTATGTTTATCTAATGACAATCAATCATCTTCGTAAAAAACAGCCTGCACTGGTCAGGGCTTCACTAATTGAATGCACCAGAGCACTGGCGGCACGTAACGGTTTGTCCACTGCCAGTGTGCAAGCAATCTGTGATATGGCTGGCGTGACCAAAGGTGCTTTTTTTCATCATTTCCCAGGTAAAGACGCGCTTCTAAACTGCGTGTTTGAACAAATGGTGAATGAGTTTTCTGCGGAAATTACACGGCGGATAGATATGGATCCCTGTGATATCGGTGCATTCACTCGTGCCTATCTTGAAATGGGCGCTGCAACAATTGATAACCCGGACATGGTGACGTTATGGAAGTCTGCCATGGCGGATGAACATATCTGCGAGAAATGGCGGGAATGGTATCAGGGTATTCTTAACGAACGCGGCTGCCTGGAAGATCGCTCTGAGTTCGCCGTGGTGAGGATGGCTGCTGATGGACTGTGTCTGGGCGCCAGTATGCAGATATACCCTGGCGACTTAAATGGTGCTCTACACGTCCTGCGCACTCTTTCTGCAGCTCCAGTCGATAAATGAACGACTGATTTCCATTAACGCTTCCCCTTCAGAGATTAATATGCATAAACCTTTTCTTATCATCGGTGGTTACGGAACTGTTGGTTCTCACCTGGTATCACTTCTGAATCAATTTTTACCCGACCTGCCTGTGGTTATCGCAGGCAGGAATGCAGAACAAGCCCAAAAATCCGCCGCGCGATACGACAACACAACCGGTATCGCAGTTGATACGCTAAGGGCCGATTTGGGCATTGATTCCTCAATGAAATTCAGTGGCATTGCGGTCTTAACCAACGATCTTTCCACTCATCCGGCACAGTACGCAATTGCACACGGCATACCTTATACAAGTATTGCTACCCAGTTGAACCACATCGCCCCTAAATTGACGCTGTTTCTCCGTAATCCGGATTGCAGGGTGCTTATTCAGGATACCAGTTTTGCTGGAATTATTATCTCTGCAGGTATTCATTTTTCAAGGCATTTCCAAAAAGTAAAACGTATCCAGGCTGCTGCGCTAATGGATGAGAACGATCTTGGTGGACCGGCAAGTCAGGTCGATTATGGTGATTTTTCTCAAAAGGAAGCTGGGTTGCTGCTTGAAGATTCTCAATGGATAGTTCCACGAGATGGAAAAGAAATGAGGGAATACACACTGGAAGATGGTTTTGCATTTACAGGAATGAGTTTCCCCGGGTTTGATGCTGCAGAACTGGCTTACGCCACCGGCGCAACCTCAGTCCGCGTTGACTTTGCACTTGGCCAATCTCATGGCAGCCGTCATGGTGAAAAACCATCAGTCGAAATTATTTATGAAATCGAGGGAATGTTCACTGATGGTCAAGAGGGCATGCTGAAATTCCAGCTGACGCATCCTGGAGGACAGGCTTTCCTTACTGCAGTAGGCGTGGCTGTTGGTATCGAATCCCTTCTGCAGGATGAAGAAAATCCCGGTCTGTACCTCACCTCCCGTAAGATCGATCCCGAGCTTATGTTATCGAGACTCGTTCAGTCAGGAGCCATACTCAGCCGTTTAGCGGGATAACTGAACATTCCTTGCTTAACGAGGACAAACAGTTGGCTGCTCTGAGGGCTTAGAAAGCCAACTTTATTTACTGGGTACCGCTGGTTTAAGACAGATTGCTTATACAGTGAAGAGCTAACATGTCCGCAATTCGCTCACAGCGGACCTTCAGCTCATGTAACTTGTCCGCTTCGTGCTGTGAGTTCAATGGGTCGATGCAACGCTATCCTTAATCGAAGGGATGTTGCCATGAAACCCAGATACCGGGCATCAGCGAAGTGATGTTCATTAAGAGAACGGAACGCGACTCCACTGTACGTAAATTAGCCTGACCTCGCGGATATTTCCAACTTACCGCCGTCCGATGGCGACGAGGCCAGTGGCGCGCATAGTATAGACACACGCCTGCCAGTAATTAGCTATCCGTGCGTCTATGGCTATGCGCAGGTTCTGATTTTACTCGTGTTTAATCATCACATGACGGATAACGGTGTAATCCTCGAGTCCATAAACCGACATGTCCTTACCGTAACCGGAGAGTTTTTGCCCGCCGTGCGGCATTTCGCTCACCAACGTGAAGTGGGTGTTGACCCAGGTACAGCCGTACTGCAAGCGGGCGCTGAGGCGATGGGCACGACCAACGTCTCGCGTCCAGACCGAAGATGCCAGCCCGTATTTTGAATCGTTAGCCCATGCCAGGACCTGAGCCTCATCATCAAACTGGGTGATGCTGACCACCGGGCCGAAGACTTCCCGCTGAACGATAGCATCGTCCTGCTTCGCGCCCGCCAGCAGCGTTGGGGCAAAATAGTAGCCTGCACCCTCTACTTTTTTACCGCCGGTGATGACTTTGATGTGCCCGAGCGCTTTGGCCTCATCCACCGCTTTGGTGATGCGATCCAAATGAGCCTGAGAGCTTACCGGCCCCAACTCTGTTGATTCATCATTCGGTGAACCGGTTTTCAGGCTGGCGACCGCCGCACCCAATTTTTCGACCAGCGCGTCGTAAATGCCTTTCTGCGCGTAGATGCGACAGGCTGCGGTGCAATCCTGCCCGGCGTTGTAATAACCGAACGTGCGTACGCCGCTCACCACCGCATCGAGATCGGCATCATCAAAAATAATAACCGGGGCTTTGCCGCCCAACTCCATATGCGTGCGCTTAATCGATGGCGCAGTATGCCCAATGATGTGTTCACCGGTAGCAATAGAGCCGGTCAGTGAAACCATGCGCACTTTTTCATGACCGGTCAGCGGATCGCCCACGGTTTTACCACGACCAAACAGCACGTTAATCACGCCTGCCGGGAAAATATCTTTCGCCAACTCCGCCAGCTTCAGTGCCGTTAATGGGGTAATTTCGGATGGTTTAATCACCACGCAGTTACCTGCCGCCAGCGCCGGTGCCAGTTTCCACGCGGCCATCATCAGCGGATAGTTCCACGGTGCGATAGACGCCACCACCCCCAGCGGATCGCGACGGATCATGGACGTATGCCCTTCCAGATACTCCCCGGCCGCCAGGCCGTTGAGCGTACGTGCGGCACCGGCAAAGAAGCGGAAAACATCCACAATCGCCGGAATTTCATCATTTAGCACGCAGTGAAAAGGCTTACCGCAATTCAAGGATTCCAGCTCAGCAAATGTCTGCGCGTTTTCGGCGATAGTGTCCGCCAGCTTCAGTAACAGCTCTGAACGCACTTTCGGTGTAGTTTGCCCCCAGTTGGCAAAAGCCTCGTCGGCAGCACGGACGGCTGCATCAACTTGCACGGTTGACGCCTCGGCAATTTCCAGGATCACGTCACCGGTAGCAGGGTTATAGACCGGCTGCTTTTCACCTTCACCGTTGACCAGTTCGCCGTTAATCAGTAATTGATGTTGCATAGCAATTTCCCATATTGTCGTTTATTTACCGTTTCCGGCGAGAGTGTCGCCTTCACGCGTCAGCCACCAGGCCCCTAAAATCGGCAGTGTTGTGACCGCCATCACCAGCAATGCCACAACGTTGGTCACCGGGACATCACGCGGACGTCCGAGTTGATTGAGTAGCCACAGCGGAAGTGTTCGTTCGTGTCCGGCCGTGAACGTTGTTACGATGATTTCATCAAACGACAACGCAAACGCCAGCATGCCTCCGGCCAACAGCGCCGACGCAAGATTCGGCAGCACCACATAGCGGAAGGTTTGCCAGCCGTTCGCCCCCAGGTCCATTGACGCTTCAACCAGACTCCATGATGTGCGACGAAAACGGGCCACTACGTTGTTAAAGACCACCACCACACAAAACGTCGCATGCCCCACCACGATGGTCAGGAAGCCGGGTTCCAGATTGATGGTTTTAAATGCAGTCAGCAGTGCCAGACCGGTGATAATGCCCGGTAGCGCAATAGGCAACAGCAGCAACAGCGATATTGCGTTCTTGCCAAAGAAATCCCGCCGCCACAGGGCTGCCGCCGCCAGCGTTCCTAGCACCAGTGCGATGGCCGTCGACAGCGCGGCGATCTTAAGTGACAGTGTCACTGATTCCAGAATATCGCTACGCTGTGCCGCCACGCTAAACCACCGTAGCGTAAGCCCCTGCGGTGGAAAGCTAAATGCGGCTTCCTCGGTATTAAACGCGTAGGCGGCGATGATGAGGATGGGAAAGTGCAGGAAAATCACGCCACCCCATGCGGCCAGTTTGAGTAAAAACGGTGCGCGTTCAGAGTGCATCAAACGCTCCCAGACGCTTCACGAACGCCAGATACAGTGCGATTAATACAATCGGCACCAGGGTGAATGCCGCCGCCATTGGCATGTTGCCGATAGCCCCTTGTTGCGAATAGACCATGTTGCCGATGAAAAAACCCGGCGGCCCCACCAGTTGCGGCACAATAAAATCACCCAGCGTCAGCGAGAAGGTAAAGATTGAACCAGCAGCAATCCCGGGGATAGCCAGCGGCAGCACTACATAGCGGAAGGTCTGACGCGGGCGGGCGCCCAAATCCGCCGAAGCCTGCAGCAATGACGGCGGTAACCGTTCCAGCGCAGCCTGTACCGGCAGGATCATAAAAGGTAGCCAGATGTAGACAAAAACCAGAAAACGCCCTAATCCTGACGTCGACAGCGTATTCCCGCCCACGGCTGGCAGCGTCAGAAACGCGGTCAGTATCGGCTCCAGCCCGAGATGGGTTAAAAACCACTGCGCCACGCCGTCTTTAGCCAACAGCAACGTCCACGCGTAGGCTTTGACGATATAGCTGGCCCACATTGGCAACATGACGGCGATGTAAAAAAAGGCCTTCATCTTGCCGCTGGTGTAACGCGCCATATACCACGCCATCGGAAACGCCAGAATGGCGCTGGCAATAGTCACCGCTATTGCCATGGTCAACGTGCGTAAAATGATGTCGTAATTCGCCGGGTTAAACAGCGCCTGCAGGTTCGCCAGCGTCAGATCTGGCGTAACGGACATAGTGAAATCGTCAAAGGTATAAAACCCTTGCCACAGTAATGTCAGCAATGAGCCAAAGTAGACAACACCAAACCACATCAGCGGTCCGAGCAGCAGTAAAAACAGCCCCAGCCCCGGATTACGCCAGAAATAACCTGAGATTTTGTTCAACCTGGTGGTCTGAGGAGGTGAATGTAAAACGTTCATTGCCATTCACCTCTCCTCAACCAGCGGGACCATCACGTCACGTGACCACGAGGCCATGACCTGCTGACCCGGCGACAGCGTTGACGGCAGCGTTTCTCCCGTCAGGTTCGCCTGGCTTACCAGCAACTTTTCGCCACCAGCCAGTTTTAGCTCAAACCGCGTCGCGGCCCCCTGATACTGCACCGCCTGAATAACGCCCGGAGCCTGCACTTCCGCGCCAGGATCATTCAAGCGAATGTGTTCCGGGCGCAGAGAGAACATTCCCTGCAGGCCGCAGACATTCGCCGACATGGCGGTATCAAAGACGTTTGATGTCCCGACAAAGCTCGCCACAAACGGCGTGCGTGGGCGCATATAGAGTTCACGGGGAGAGTCCACTTGCTCAATGCGGCCGTTATTAAACACCGCCACGCGATCGGACATCGACAACGCCTCACCCTGATCGTGGGTAACAAAAATGAAGGTGATGCCCAGCGCCTGCTGTAGTTTTTTCAATTCCAACTGCATCTGTTCACGCAGTTTAAGATCCAGCGCCCCAAGCGGTTCATCCAGCAGCAGCACGCGTGGTTCATTAACCAGTGCGCGGGCGATCGCCACGCGCTGGCGCTGTCCACCGGAAAGCTGCGACGGTTTACGCTCATAAACGAAGCCGAGCGCCACCTTCTCCAGCGCTTCTCGCGCTTTGGCATGGCGCTGTTTTTTATCCATCCCTTTGACCATCAACCCATAGGCCACGTTATCGAGGATCGACATATGCGGAAACAACGCGTAATCCTGAAATACCGTGTTGACGTCCCGCTCCCAGGGCGGCAACTCGCTGGCCTGCTTGCCAAAAATGCTAATTGCACCGCCTGACAGCTGTTCAAAACCAGCTATCAGGCGCAGACAGGTCGTTTTGCCAGAGCCGGATGGCCCCAGCATAGAGAAAAACTCACCATCGTTAATCGCAATACTGACCCCATCGACGGCACGAACGTCCCCGTACAATCGCGAGACATTGTTAAATTCCACTGCGTACGTCATAAAACCCCCAGCGGAATCAGCGACCGCCCATAATGGCTATGTAATCTTGCGTCCAGCGACTGTAAGGAACGAACTTGCCCCCTTCGGCGATCGGCGTTTTCCAGAAGGCGATTTTGTCGAAATAGCTATAGCCATTGGTTTCACATCCTTTTTCACCTAGCAGCGGGCTGGCTTTGCATCCCTCAGGCACGACCGGCAGCGATCCAAACCAGGCGGCAACGTCGCCCTGCACTTTCGGGGTTAATGACCAGTTCATCCATTTGTAAGCACAGACCGGATGTTTTGCTTCGCTGTGCAACATGGTGGTATCCGCCCAGCCGGTAACCCCCTCTTTTGGGAAGACGGTGGCGACAGATTGTCCTTCAGCCTTCAGGGCGTTAGCCTGATAAGGCCATGCGCTGGAAGCGACAACACCTTCGTTTTTAAAATCACTCATTTGCACGGTGGTGTCATGCCAGTAGCGATGGATCAGACTATGCTGATCTCTCAGGACCTTAATGACGGCCTGATACTGTTTCTCGGTCAGCTGATAGGGGTCGGTAATGCCCAGTTGTGGTTGGGTGGTTTTAACAAATAACGCCGCATCGGCGATATAAATCGGACCGTCGTAAGCCTGGACGCGCCCTTTATTGCTTTTGCCGTCTTCCAGGGTTTGCGCTACAAACACCACTTTCCAGCTATCCGGCGGCGTTGGGAAGGTCTTGGTGTTGTACATCAGCAGGTTTGGCCCCCACTGATACGGTGTGCCGTACACTTTTCCCCCGACATTAAACCATTCACCGTTGACTACACGCGGATCGATGATTTTCCAGTTCGGAATAAGTGCAGTATTAATAGGTTGAACACGTTTCCCCATAATTAAACGCAGTGACGCGTCACCGGATGCCGTGACCAGGTCATATCCGCCTTTTGCCATCAGGCTAACCATTTCGTCTGAGGTGGCCGCCGTTTTTACATTCACCGCGCAGCCCGTTTCCTTCTCAAACTGTGAGACCCAGTCATATTGTTTATCCGTTTGGCCACGTTCGATATACCCCGGCCAGGCAATAATATCCAGGCGTCCTTCTGGTTTATCTAATGATGTTGGGGGTTCAGCTGCGTGGGCGGTCATCAGTGTCATACTGAGCGCACACAGGCTCGTGAGGGCAAATTGCTTGCTCATAACGTCTTACTCCTGTCGAAAAAAAATAATGAGCGGCAGCCTTGCCGTAAATATATGTCCTTTCCTAAAAGTAGTCGGGGTGTTGGCAGCGTTCCTGCTGGCGCAAGGAAATTTAATCAGGTTGTGAGCTAACGCTCATTACGCTGTCAGTTATTGCAACGTTATTTAATCTTCTGGAGTATAGACAACGAGTTAGATGCACGGAGGGGAATAATTAGAGGTATTGATATTTTGTATGGTTGCACCTGAAGAAATAACATCGTGATTTTACTGGTGCTATTTCAAAAATAAGAATGGGCTATTCTTTTATATTGAATAGCCCATTCATTATTATTTCATCATCTCGCGAATTAATTTCCCAAGTTGTTTCACGGCCTGCTCTTCGCGTTCTCCCCAGTGCCATGCGGTATTGAAGCGAAAGAAGCGTGTCCAGGTTCCTGACGTCGAGAACATTTTCCCCGGTGCAATGCTGATATGGTGCGCCAGTGCCTGCGTGCTGAGCTCGCCCGCATCAAGCGGTTCAGGCAGTTCGAGCCACAGAAAATAGCCGCTATCGCTATGATGAATTTTGACTTCCGCCGGAAGATGGCGCAGCAGCGTTTGCCAGGCCTGCTGTTTGCGTTCTGCCAGTTGACGACGTAGCCGACGCAAATGCGCGTCATAACGCCGGGTAGACAGGTAATCCACCAATGCGAGTTGCATCGGGGAACTGGTTGATAAGGTGCTCATCAACTGAAGCCGCTGAATGCGCCGCGCATGCTTCCCCGCCGCCACCCAGCCAACGCGAAATCCGGGCACCAGGCATTTTGAAAACGACGAACAGTGTAGCACTCTGTCGCCACGATCCCAGGCTTTGGCGGGCAGCGGTTTTTCACGGCCAAAATACAGCTCGCTGTACACATCATCCTCGATCAGCATCACGTTGTATTTTTCCAGCAACGCGACCAGATGGGCCTTTTTCTCTGCGCTGAGCGTAAACCCCAACGGGTTTTGGCTGTTGGTCATCAGCCAGCAAGCCTTCACCGGATACTCTTGTAAAGCCTGCTCCAGTGCGACGAGATCGATCCCGTCCTTGACGTCGGTGGCAACAGACAGCGCTTTTAAACGTAGCCTTGCAAGCGCCTGCAAGGCGCCGTAAAAACAGGGATTTTCGACAATCACCCAGTCGCCAGGTTCGGTCACCGCTTGCAGGCTCAAGTTGAGGGCCTCCAGCGCCCCGGCGGTAATCACAATGTCATCCGGCGAAATAGTGATCCCCTGCTGGGCATAGCGACGTGCAATGGCATTGCGCAATTCGGCATTACCCGGCGGCAGGTTTTCAATCACGCTCATTGCCGTCGCCGTTTTGCTCACCTGCGCCAACGAACGGTTAAGCTGCTGCAGGGGAAATAAACGGGGGTCAGGAAATGCGGACGCAAACGGCATCACCGAAGCATCCCGGCTGGCCTGCAGCATGTCAAAAATATACGTGTTGATATCGACCGCTTCATCGCGCACAACCTGCGATTGCGGGGTTGCCGACTCTCGTTCGGGCCGCGCGGCAACATAATAACCGGATTGCGGCCGCGCAATGATCCGCCCCTGACTTTCCAGCAGTTGATAAGCATGGCCGACGGTCATAAAACTCATCCCGCTGGTCGCCACCTGCTCACGTAAAGAAGGCAGACGATCGCCGGGTTGCCAGACGCCAGAGGCGATTTGATCGCGAATTTGTTCCGCCAGTCGTTGATATTTTTTCATGATGATTCTCGCGGGTCTGTTGCAGGTGACGCTCGCAGTGTATATCAGTCACTAAAATTAACAACATTCTGACAACTGTTATGATTTGCAGTTTCACTGCATCGTTAACGAAAGCTGTTTACCTAATGCTCGCACCGCAGCCTGCACGGCATCGATTTTGGTCGCATGCTTTAAATCGAATAGCCGGGTGATTTCCTGCTTAGGTCTGCCAATCCGACTCGCCAACTCCTGTTGGGTGATTTTTGCTTCCAGGAAGGTATTTAGCAGAAGCACCTTAGAAGCAACGCTCAGGGGGATTTCGACATAATCATCAGCCGCATCAACCGCCGAAGGCAAAGGAATAGTCTCGTTATCGTCGAAATAAAATTCGAAAGCGGTAACCAGTGCATCCTGCGCCGCCTCCAGGGCTTCATGGCGAGAATCCCCCTGCGTTAATGCTTCTGGAATATCCGGGAAAGAGACCACAAACCCACCTTCTACGGCGGGCTTTAGATTGACGGGATAGCGCATAATTTCTGTAAAAGCTCTCATTTAATCAACCTTACAATAGTGATAATTACGATAAACCCAGCTGCTTAAGAATTGCTTTTCGCAAGGCTTCTTTTATCTCATCACCAGGATGTCTGGGCATAACGCTGCGCCTTCCCTGATACCTCAGCTTCACATGATTCGAGCCATGAGTGATATCAACTCCCTGAGATTCAAGCCAGCGCCTGAACTCGCTTTGCTTCACCGCGCCTCCCTGCTGCCTATTATATGCACAAAGTAAGCAATTGTGCTTACCTTTTCATTGCTGGATTACTAATACCGAAAACTAACGGTTTTGAGGAGGATGCTATTTAATAACAGGAACCCAGCTTCCAGATTTCATATCAGTACCACTAACAAATAACAGCACTGCAACTGTTATGGTTAAAAAGAACTGTTCTGTTTCTGCCCCCCACTGTTCCTCAGGCATAGAATTGCGCTAAATCAATTTTGCCTGCGGAGTTAAGCATGTTCGGTCTTGACGCGTTTCACCTGGCGCGCATCCAGTTCGCGTTTACGGTGTCGTTTCACATCATCTTTCCGGCCATTACTATCGGTCTTGCCAGCTATCTGGCGGTGCTCGAAGGTCTGTGGCTGAAAACCAAAAATCCCACCTGGCGTTCGCTGTATCATTTCTGGTCTAAAATATTCGCCGTCAACTTTGGTATGGGCGTGGTTTCGGGCCTGGTAATGGCCTACCAGTTCGGCACCAACTGGAGCGGTTTTTCCGAGTTCGCCGGGAGTATCACCGGGCCGCTGCTGACCTATGAAGTGCTGACCGCCTTCTTCCTCGAGGCAGGATTCCTTGGTGTGATGCTGTTTGGCTGGCAGCGCGTGGGTCCAGGTCTGCACTTCTTCGCCACCTGTATGGTCGCGCTGGGCACCATTATTTCAACTTTCTGGATCCTCGCCTCCAACAGCTGGATGCAAACACCGCAGGGTTACGAAATTATCAACGGACAAGTCGTGCCGGTGGACTGGTTTGCCGTCATCTTCAATCCGTCCTTCCCCTATCGTCTACTGCATATGTCCGTCGCCGCCTTCCTGAGCAGCGCCCTGTTTGTCGCGGCGTCGGCGGCCTGGCATCTATTACGTGGAAATAATACGCCGGCAATTCGTGCCATGTTTTCAATGGCCCTGTGGATGATGCTGATCGTCGCCCCGTTACAGGCGTTGATTGGCGATATGCATGGACTTAACACCCTGAAGCATCAACCCGCCAAGATTGCCGCCATTGAAGGTCACTGGGAGAACGAGCCCGGTGAACCGACCCCGCTGTTGCTGTTCGGCTGGCCGGATATGGAACAGGAGCGCACCCGCTACGGGCTGGCAGTACCCGCGCTGGGCAGCCTGATTTTGACCCACAGTCTGGATAAACAAGTTCCGGCTCTGAAAGAATTTCCGAAAGAAGATCGTCCTAACTCCACCATGGTGTTCTGGTCGTTTCGCATTATGGCGGGACTGGGGATGTTGATGATCTTGCTCGGCACATTTGCCCTGTGGCTGCGCTACAAACAACGCCTGTATACCTCGCGTCCTTTCCTGCGCTTCGCACTATGGATGGGACCCTCCGGTCTGATTGCCATTCTGGCCGGATGGGTGACCACCGAAGTCGGTCGTCAGCCGTGGGTTGTTTACGGCCTGCAACGGACGGCGGATGCGGTTTCCGCACATGGCGATTTGCACATGAGCATCAGCCTGATGGCCTTCTTTGTGGTTTACAGTTCGGTCTTCGGTGTGGGCTACAGCTACATGATCCGCCTGATCCGTAAAGGACCGCAGGAAGATGACCCAACGAGTCCGCCAACGGGTACTCCTGCACGACCGCTTTCCGCTGCGGTCCTCGATTCTCAACCGGAGGCACATCGCTAATGGGTATTGATTTATCAGTTATCTGGTTCGTTATCATCGTGTTCGCCACGCTGATGTATATCGTGATGGATGGTTTCGACCTTGGGATTGGCATTTTATTTCCGGCCATTCAGGACCCCGACGATCGCGATGTGATGGTCAACAGCGTCGCGCCGGTCTGGGACGGCAATGAAACCTGGCTGGTGCTGGGGGGCGCAGGCTTGTTTGGTGCCTTTCCGCTGGCCTACGCGGTGATCGTCGATGCGCTGACCATCCCCTTAACCCTGATGCTAATCGGCCTGATTTTTCGCGGTGTGGCCTTTGAGTTTCGTTTCAAAGCAACGCCCGCACACCGGCCATTCTGGGATAAAGCGTTTATATGCGGTTCAATCCTCGCCACCTTTACCCAGGGCGTTGTCGTCGGTGCGGTGCTTAATGGATTCTCAGTCAGCGGACGCAGCTACAGCGGCGGGCCTTTCGACTGGCTCACCCCTTTCACGCTGTTTTGCGGCGTGGGCCTGGTAGTGGCCTATGCGCTGCTGGGTGCGACATGGCTGGTGATGAAAAGCGAAAATCCACTACAGGATAAAATGCGCAACGCCGCCAAAAAACTGCTGCTGGCGTTGCTGGTCGTCATTGCCATTATCAGCCTGTGGACACCGCTGGCGCACAGCGCCATTGCCGATCGCTGGTTTAGTCTGCCAAACCTGTGGTTCCTGATGCCGGTCCCACTCCTGGTCGCGCTGATCAGCCTGTGGTTGTGGCGTTCGCTGGGCCAGCAGCACAGCCATGCACTGGCGTTTATCCTGACGCTGGGGCTAATTTTCCTCGGTTTCAGCGGACTGGGGATCAGCATCTGGCCGCATATCATTCCACCGACCATCACCCTCTGGCAGGCGGCAGCCCCGCCACAAAGTCAGGGCTTTATGCTGGTAGGTGCCTTGTTGATTATCCCAATAATCCTCGTCTACACCTTCTGGAGCTATTACGTTTTTCGCGGCAAAGTTCAACCTGGTGAGGGGTATCATTGATGCAACAATCAATCTGGAAACGCCTGATGTGGCTGGTGATCCTATGGGGCGGCAGCGTGCTGGCTCTGGCCGCTGTTGGCATGGTCTTCCGTGTGCTGATGACGGCAGCAGGTTTTAAGTCCTGAGTCTGCATTCATATTGGTCGGGTAGCGTAGCGTTACCCGACAGCTAAAATCCCAACGTTATATAAACAAAAATGCAATAACCGGCGAATTGATGAAACATTGATTGCCTTTAACCCGATTAAATAATGAAATAGTCACTCGACGAAATTACCGCCATTTTTGTTAAAACGTACCAGAGGGTGAATGATGTTTAAGAAAGGGTTAACGGTGTTATTGCTGACCAGTGCGCTTTTTTCTGGCCAGCTTTTCGCTACTAATCAGGGACATGAATATCTTCAGGTGCAGGATGCCGATCACTTATTACGTCACACGGCTGACAGCGATGAACTGCGTATGACGGCGGAAGAATCCGCCGCCGATCTCCGCGAACACCATCACTGGCAAAAATCACGCAAACCCGATACCCATCAAAGTTAACGCTTAGCCTTTACGCTTCGGCAGCGTTTTCATCAATTCATCCGGACTGACGGAAGCCACGATGCTGCCCGGCAACGGCATTTTCAGAATGTGATGTTTCATCTTGCCGATGACGTGCATTTCGCACGGTCGGCAATCAAATTTCAGCGTCAGCACATCGTCACCGTTGACCAACTGCATTGGCGTCGCTTTCCAGCTTTTGATGTTACCTTTGGCCTGTTTTGGGCATAGATTAAAGGCGAAACGCAGGCAGTGCTTGGTGATCATCACGGGCACCTCGCCTTTTTCCTCATGCGCTTCATAAGCAGCATCAATCAGCTGAACACCATAACGGTGATAAAACGCGCGCGCTTTATGGTTATAGACGTTTGCCAGAAAACTCAGATGCGTTTGCGGGTAAACCGGGGCCGGGTCGGCGACCGGTTTGCGGCGGCCACGCTGGTAACTGGCCAGTCGCGCGGCGTCCAGCATTTCAACGGCGTCACGACGCAGCTGATTAAGCTGACCGTTCGGCACAAACAGTGCGCCCGGCAGATTCACCTGAATATCACGGGCGTAATACAGCGTCTGCCCAAGCTTTGCCAGCCCCTCCTGCAAATTGCTCAGCGCTTTTTCCGCGTTGTTCGCTTCCTCAAACTGGCCATCCAGCGTGTGGGTGATGCTCACGCCCTCTTCGCTGGTGAGCGTCAGGATCAGCTGTTCCTGCCAGCCGCCCAGTTCAATATCGACCGCCACGCGACGTTCGCTGGACGTTTTGGTCAACGCCTGCTGCCAGTTATGATCGAGGTTACGATTCAACGGATGATGCGGACGCACTTTATGCAGATCGGTCGGCATTTCATTCGGCCAGACCCGATAGCGGTTGTTCCCCGTTTTCTCGACGGTATTGGCACGAAATCCAACCACATCGCGTTTGATCAACACGTTCAGGCCATCGCCGTTAGCCAGCGGCTCCGTCACTTCAACATCAAGGTGATCTTTACCTACCTTCAGCACTTCGCCTACCGGCAAGCCGATAAACTTCGGCGAGTCAAATGCACCGATATCCCCTTTGCGGGCGGTGACAAAGTAATCTGTGCTGCCGCGGTGGAACGTTTTGTCCGTGGAGGGGGTAAAGAAATGTTCTGTACGACCGGCTGAGGCACGGGCCAAATCACCGCGCTGTTCGATAATCGCATCCAGCATCTGGCGATAATGGGCGGTGATATTCTTCACGTAGCTCATGTCTTTGTAGCGGCCTTCAATTTTGAAGGACCGCACGCCTGCGTCGATCAACGCGTCCAGGTTAGCGGTCTGATCGTTATCTTTCATCGACAGCAGGTGTTTTTCGTATGACACCACCCGCCCCTGATCGTCTTTCAGGGTATACGGCAGGCGACAAGCCTGAGAGCAGTCACCACGGTTAGCGCTGCGCCCGGTCTGGGCGTGGGAAATATAGCATTGGCCGGAATACGCCACACACAACGCACCGTGAATGAAAAACTCAAGGGTCGCGTCGGTAGCCTGATGGATGGCGCTAATCTGTTCCAGACTAAGCTCGCGCGCCAGTACAATCTGGGTAAACCCCACATCACCGAGAAACTTAGCCTTCTCGACGCTGCGAATATCACACTGGGTGCTGGCATGCAGCTCAATGGGCGGAATATCCAGCTCCAGAATCCCCATATCCTGTACAATCAGGGCATCAACGCCGGTCTGATACAGGTCGGTAATCAACCGTTGAGCGGGTTCCAGCTCATCATCGTGTAAAATCGTGTTCAACGTCACAAAGATTTTTGCCCCATAGCGATGGGCGAAAGGCACCAGTTCAGCGATATCCTTCAGGCTGTTACTGGCATTATGACGTGCACCAAACCCCGGTCCACCAATGTAAACGGCATCTGCGCCGTGCAAAATGGCTTCGCGCGCAATCGCGGTGTCACGGGCCGGGCTTAACAATTCAAGACGATGAGGTTGCTGAGGCATACGGTTGTTACCATCCAAAAGCGGTAAAATGGCGGCTATTGTAGTCAGAAGCGCGACGTTGCGAAATAGTTTTCCCTATTAACTCCGTGGGTAATGGATGAGCGAATGAAAGTGAACCGGCAGTTCACTGCTATTCCGATAACTGTGCGCGGTATCCCCGGCAAAACGCACCCCCTCGCCGGTTTTTAACGTTCGCCATCTGCCGTCAATGTCCATATCCAGCAGGCCATTAATCACCACCACATGTTCAATAACGCCGGTCTCATGCGGGGTAGATTCGCTAAGTGATCCCGGTGCCAGCAGTATCGAAAAATGGTCAAAGCAGAGCTGTGGATCCCACGGGAACAACGGCGTGACGATCATCGCCTGCTGCTGCGGGTCGAATGCGGGCGTGCTCTCCGCTTCCGGCGGCGTGATAAAGCTCGAAAAGGGAACGTTCAGCCCGGTGGCGATTTTCCATAACGTCGCCACCGTTGGGCTGGATTCGTTGCGCTCAATCTGCCCCAGCATGGCTTTTGACACGCCGGTCTCCTGCGCCAGACGTGCAAGGCTCCATTCCCGCTGCTGACGTAACGCCCTGAGCGTGGTCGCCAGATAGTGGGTAACATTGTCCATTCGTTATCTCCCTCGATCTCATGTGGCAAAGCACTAGACTATCACTTGTACGCTATAGCGCACAGTGCTACAGTAACCGACCGTTATAACGCACGCGGAGCCGCTATGCGCACATATTCACTCCCTCTGCCTACCGTACTGTCTGGTTTTGTTGCTGTGCTGGTCGGCTACGCCAGTTCAGCGGCGATTATCTGGCAAGCGGCGATAGCCGCCGGGGCAACTACCGGGCAAATTGCTGGCTGGATGACCGCGCTGGGCATCGCCATGGGCGTCAGTACGCTGGCATTAACGTTATGGTACCGTGCGCCGATATTAACCGCGTGGTCAACGCCCGGTGCAGCGCTGCTGGTCACCGGTCTGCAGGGTGTCACTATTCAGGAGGCAATTGGCGTATTTATTGTCGCCAATGCGCTGATTGTCCTGTGCGGTGTGACGGGATTGTTCGCCCGACTGATGCAAGTCATCCCTCACTCGCTGGCGTCAGCGATGCTGGCTGGGATCCTGCTGCGTTTTGGCCTACAGGCATTTAATAGTTTGAACAACGAGCTGCTCCTGTGCGGCAGCATGCTGCTGGCGTGGTTGGTGCTCAAAGTTGTCGCCCCGCGTTACGCGGTCATTGCTGCGATGTTGGTGGGAATAATGATTGCCTTGATAAAAGGTGACGTTGTCACTAACAACATAACTCTCTCACCGGTGATGCCGGAATTTATCGCCCCCCACTTTTCCCTCGCCCATAGCATCAGTATTGCTCTGCCGCTGTTTCTGGTCACCATGGCCTCGCAAAATGCCCCCGGCATTGCCACCATGAAGGCCTCCGGCTATTCATTACCCGTTTCGCCATTGATCGTGTTCACCGGCCTGCTGGCGCTGTTGTTTTCCCCGTTTGGCGTCTACTCCATCTGTATTGCCGCCATCACCGCCGCGATATGCCAAAGCCCGGAAGCGCACCCGGACGCCCAGCGACGCTGGTTAGCGGCCGCTGCCGCGGGGCTGGATCCAGATGCTGGCCGGTCTGGCGCTGCTGGGGACGATTAGCGGCAGCTTGTATCAAGCGCTGCATCAAGAAGCCGAGCGTGACGCGGCGATTATCACCTTTCTGGTCACCGCCAGTGGTTTGACGCTGCTGGGGATTGGATCTGCATTTTGGGGATTAATTGCCGGAGGGGTGTGCTACACGGTGCTGAGATTAGCGCGACGCACGTAGCTGCGAGGGCGTTTTGCCCGTCACCTGCTTAAAACGGTTGCTGAAGTGGCTGGCGGAGCTAAACCCGCAGACCATCGCGATATCAGACAAGCTGCGGGAAGAGTAACAAACCAGCTGCTGCGCCAGCGCCATACGGCGCTGCATGACATACTGATGGGGCGCCATGTTCATCGACTGGCGGAACATTCGGGCAAAGTGAAAATCGCTCAACGCCGCTTCACCTGCCAAATCGCTCAGGGTGATGGGGTATGCCAAATGCGCGTCGATATAGGCCAGCACATTACGCAAGGTGACGGGCGCGAGTCCGCCCGTGACCACCGGCGGTCGCCATTGTACGTTACTGTAATGCTGGATCAGGTGCGTTAATAACAGCGAAGATGCGGCGCTCAGCGTGAGATGGTTAGCAGGCTGTTGCCAGTCATTACCAAGTAGAAACTGGCGGTACACAGCGGTGATCCCCGGATCGCTGCCGAAAGTATGTTCGTCCAGCGTGACGCTATAAGGGCTCTTATCCCAGACTTTCTCCCCCACCTCACGCAAATGCGCGTCGGTGCAGTAGAGATGCACAAACGACAGATCGTCGCGGATATCCCAGCTGGATTCACTCTCTTTGGGCATCAGGCAGAAGCGGTCCGGGCCACCGCCATTCTTCCAGCCGCCCGCCGTTTTGTGGTAACTCTCATAGCCATCTGCCACATACAAACTGAGCGTATGGTGATCGCAATATTGAGTGATGGTATCGCGTTTGTTCGACCACGCCGCCAGCTGGATCCCAGAATGTAACGCAACCGATTCATGCAGCACGGCATTATGTTTGCGTAAGTTTTCAAAGGCATCGTAGGGCTGAGGCATACCATCACTTTCAAAAGACGTTGTGAGCAGATTTTCAGTCTATCTCAGCAACAGGGTGTTAACAGCCCCCTTTTCCGCTTTGCATAAAAAAAAGCGCAAGATTTTGCAAGTCTCCCGCAATCGGATGAAAGCGCCCTCAGAGGTGGCGTGGCACAGTCTGCCTTTGAATAGGCAAAATGAGAGCGATGTATGAACGCACTGTTGTACAGTCTGGTGGTGGTGATATGGGGCACGACATGGATTGCCATTTACCTGCAACAAGGCCCGGTTGCCGCCCCTGTTTCTATCTTCTGGCGCTTTGCCGTTGCCAGCACGGTGATGATAGTCATTCTGCTGGTCAGCGGAAAATTGCGTAAGCTTTCCGCACGTGACCATCTGTTTTGTTTGTTACAAGGCGGCTGCGTTTTTTGTTTTAACTTCTGGTGTTTTTACACAGCCGCCGCATGGATCAATACCGGACTCGAATCGGTTATTTTCTCAATGGCAGTCCTGTTCAACGCGGTTAATAGCTACTTGTTTTTTGGTCAAAAACCGCCGCGACGTTTTTATGTCGCCGCCGGACTGGGCCTGACAGGCATCGTCACCTTGTTCTGGCAAGATTTAGTCAACAGCGGGTTAAATCATTCGCTGCTGCTGGGCATTGGCTTGAGCGCCCTCGGCACGTTTGGTTTCTCACTGGGCAATATGATAAGCCTGCGCCATCAGAAAAATGGCCTCGAGGTGATGACCACCAACAGCTGGGCGATGTTATACGGCACCGTGTTGATTGCTACCATTGCGCTGGTGCGCGGCGATAACTTCACACCTCAGTGGACCTTCAGTTATCTTAGCGCTCTGTTGTATCTGGCGATTTTTGGTTCGGTGATTGCCTTTGGCGCCTATTTCACGCTGGTCGGACGTATCGGTCCCAGTAAGGCGGCCTACAGCACGCTGCTTTTTCCACTGGTGGCACTGACGCTGTCTACGCTGTATGAGGGGTATGTCTGGCAGATTAACGCCATTGCCGGATTAGTACTGATTTTACTGGGGAATCTGGTGATGTTCACCCGCCCGGAAATGCTGATGGGGAAACTGCTGTACCGTCGCCGGGTAGCCTGAAAAAAATCGCACCATCCGCAGAAAGCAGACGGTGCGTTTTTCATTATTGTTTTTTATTTACGTCAAACATGGAGGCATCGGTCGCCATGTCATCAACAACTTTCTTCAACGTTTCGAACGCCATCGGCGTACTTTCGTTATTCAGGTCTTTACCTTCACCCTGACGAACAACTTTAATCACTGGCTTATTGGTTGCCGCATCGATCAACTCACCTTCAAAATAGAGGTGGGTATCCATGGTGCGGTGACCTGTCGCCATCTGTGTACCGGCAACAAGCAGCGCGACCGGAACCACTTCATAGAACTGTAGTCCTTCTTTGCTGGTCGCCACACCGGTGATTGCTCCACGGAAAATCAGACTACGCGGGCCAGGCGTTGTCACCAGCGGCTTACGCTTAGCAATGGAGGTTTTCATCTGCGTGTTGGTATAGTTCAGCAGCTTATCAAGCACCTGTTGTCCAACCTGGGTGGTTGGTTTAGGAACCGGATAATACGTGATTGGGTTATAAACGATGTTATCGTAATTGGATTCTTTAAAGTTAGGATCAATCCAACGGAGCACCGGTTGTCCGGTTGCTGATTTAGTTTCCTTCAGGTCCGAATAGTTTTTTAAAAACCCAGAATATTTATCCGGCTGAGTCACTTTTGATGCACAGCCAGATAATGCCAACAGGCCAGTAAGCACTGCAACTTTAAATAAAGTTTGAGTACGCATGGAACGATCCCTTTAGTTTTCGCAATGATGCCTGAAAAGAATAGCAAATCGGAATCATTTTGGATGTACTAAAAATGGTAAGGACCGCACAATTTTATCTTAACGTTAGCTTAACGTTCAGCACCAAAAAAATGCTGAACGTAGAAAGGCTTATCACAAATGGGTAGGTTAACCAGCTTTACGCGCCAACATTGTTGCAAAGCGCAGTTTAATACGGTTGCCGTTCTCATCCGTACGATGAAGTTCACCCACATCTTCGTTATATTTCAGCAGATCCCATCCGGTGTAATAGCGGCGTAATTCTCCGGTTTTAAACGCAAACGGGAACCCAACGGTACACGGAAAATCATCGGTATCCATGGCCGCGACGATCAGGTTATATCCACCTGGTTTAGTGCAGCGTTGCATATTTTCAATCAAGCCCGGGATAGTTTTTGCTTCGAGGAACATCATCACCACGGTGGAAAGAATAAAATCATATTCACCGTCAAAGCGTAACGCATTGAGGTCCGCTACCTCTGCGTGCAGATTGGTCAGCCCTTCCGCGTCTTTAATGCGCTCAAGGTTGGCAATGCTCATTGGGTTTTTATCCCACGCCGTCACGTCATAACCGTTAGCCGCCAGGTACAGGCTATTACGACCATTCCCACAGCCTAAATCTAATGTTTTGCCTGGCGTAACAATTTTTGCCGCCTCGACAACATCGGAATGCGTGCGGGTTAAATCATATTTCTCAGTAAAGTAGTTTTCGTCACAACGGGTCATTATTTATCCTCAGATTTCAGTAATGCTGCACGCTCCGTGCGAATAAGCAGTTTTCCCTGCATCAGCAATGCAAACGTGCGTATCAGTAATAGCGCAATGATAAAATTGGTAAAAATAAACAGCGGGATCGCCAGCGTATGAAAAAAACCTGACTCGCTGCCGTGGCCTAAATGCAGCCCCGTCGCTGCCAGCGCCGAGACGCCGAACGAGAAGCTCCAGAATGATGCATTAAACGGCTGAGACAGATACCACGGCATGAGACGCAACATGAACAGCAGTTGCAGCAGGCCATAGCCGAACAACATTTTTGCCAGCGTATCGCCTTCGCCACCGTTGACGCTGAGCCAGGCACTACAGGCCACCAGCGCCGGAGCCAGTTGAATCCCCAGCGAGGTACGTAATACCGCCGGCAGTTCACCAGAACTGCGTAAACGCTGCAGAATAACCGGCTCAAGGCTTAACCAAGAGAAGACGCCTGCCCCGAGAAACACCAGCCCGGCATCAGTGTAACCAAGCGCGCCGCAGGCCATGGCGCTGATAAAGTTATTGGCCACGGTCGGCAGATACAAACCCGGCGTGGTAGCTTCTTCCGGATGAGAACCCCGCCACAGCCCTGCCGTTTGCCAGGCTGCGTATGACAGCTGGATCACCACCCCAATACCAAACAAGACCACGGCTAAGGGCCGGCACCAGGGAACAAAACCAATCGCCACCAGCATGGTGGTGGCAGGGAAAAGACTGACAAAGCTGCTCATCACCGGGTGGCGTATTTCCGCCAGCACGCTGTGGGGAAAACGCACCAGACGGGTCATAAATGCCAGCGTCAACAGCCCCCAAATGACCATCGCGAGGATCACCAGACCGTCACCTATCCAGTGACTCACCGGCCATATCTGACTGGCATATCGCCAGGCAAAACCCATCCCGATGGTTCCCAGTACCATGCCAAAATAACCGGCCGGAAGATTAAGAACTCGCTCACTGTATTTGTTATTACTCATTTTGTTTATTTTTTAAAGTATATTTGAAATACATTTTATGGAATTTACGGCTGTTTAGCCAGTGCTGAAAACTTTGCTACGTTTAACTAAGGTGCGCAACTGGGAAATTCTTTATGACCAAATACCGTCTGAGCGATGAGCCACGTTCCTTCAGTTATCAGGATAATGGCCACAAAAAAAACGTATTGCTACACCAGGTCATCGCCCTCACCGACTTTAATGATGTGCAAGCCGGTACGCCAGGCGGCTGGATTGACGACGAAAGCGTGCTGGCGCAACACGGTGATTGCTGGATTTACGATGAGAATGCCATCGCCTTTGCCGGGGCGGTTATCTCCGGCAACGCCCGCATTACCCGTGCAAGCGTGATCAGAGAGGGGACGCAAGTTGGCGATAACGCATGGATTGACCAGGCAGAAATCAGCCATGGCGCAGAAATACGTGACAACGTCACGGTCAAAGATTCGACGGTTCGTGGGGAATGCCTCCTTTCCGGTGAGGCTCGCGTGTTGAGTGGTTCAGAAATCATTGCCGCCAAAGGATTAACCCGTGAAAACGACCAGATTTTGCACATTTATGACCGCGCAACCGTCAGCAACTCGCGCGTGGTGCATCAGGCGCAAATCTATGGCGACGCTGTCGTCAATTATGCCTTTATCGAACACCGCGCCGAAGTTTTTGATTTTGCGCGAATAGAAGGCAATGAAGAAAATAACGTCTGGATCTGCGATTGCGCGAAAGTTTACGGCCATGCTCGGGTTACCTCCGGAACTGATGAAGATGCCATTCCTACCCTGCGCTACAGCTCACAGGTGGCGGAGCACGCCGTGATCGAGGGTAACTGCGTCCTGAAGCATCACGTGCTGGTTGGGGGGCATGCGCGCCTACGCGGTGGCCCAATCCTGCTTGACGATCGCATTCTCATTGAAGGCCACGCCTGTATCCAGGGCGAAGTGCTGATCGAACATCACATTGAGGTTACCGGCCAAGCTTGCATCGTGGCCTTTGAAGGCGACGCAATTCATCTGCGCGGCCCGAAAGTGATCAACGGCGAGCAACGTATTACCCGCACGCCTCTGGCAGGCTTATTCTGAGGCGCAATCAATGATACGGGCGTAGAGATTCACATCATGGTACTCACCGTTGAGGAACTCCGCCTGCTTCAGACAACCTTCCAGCAGGAAACCATTGCGCTGTGCGACCTGATTGCTTTCACGGTTATCTACCCGGCATTTAATGATAAAACGGCGGATCTCACCGCGCTGCGCGTAATGTTGAATAAACGCCTGTAGCGCCCGGGACAGTATGCCTTTCCCCTGATGTTCTTCATCCAGCCAGTAACCAATATAGGCGGCTTTGTTCAACGGTTCGATCTGGTTAAACGAGATCACCCCCACCACGTTCTGCTGTTCAAAAATTAGAAACATTTTGGCGTAGCCGCGCTGGTGCAGCATCATATTGCCCTGCACGTTCTTGCGTGTGTCATCCTCGGATTCGACAAACTGTGGCCAGTTCAGCGACTGCTGCAGCCAGCGCTTATTTTTGAGTACCAGTTGATGCAATGGCGTGACGTGTTGCTCTTCGACTGCCCGCAGTTCCAGCGGGTCGCTGACGGGGATGACTTCTGGCATGTTTAATCTCCTTCACTTTCGTTAACGGAGCATTTCTGACTGGCATCCGCAGATATTAATCTATTTATCACCCCGGGCATCATACTTTTATGCTGTAACAGCAATCACTTAGCGACAATCTACCGCGCCGAACCCGCTACTCTGATTAACCGGGCATCCTCATGGGGATGATCCGCAATGATGACAATAATACCGCTATTTTTTTGCTAAGGAGCAAGCATGGCAGCACCTTTGGGTCGTTTAGCACTTATCCCGCTGTTTCTGATCACCGCCTGTCACCAACCCGTTCCCACCTCGCAGACCGGTCCCGTGCCTTATGCGGTCAGCAAGCAGGTGGTGGTGGATAATACCACCCTGGAGATCTCCCGCAGCGCGCTGGAATATAATGTCCACAAAGTTCAGCAGTTGCTGGGAGATAAAACTCGCTTGTGCGCCATTCTCAAAGGCGACGCGTACGGGCACGACCTGTCTCTCGTCACGCCGGTGATGATGCAAAACGGCGTGCAGTGTATTGGCGTCGCCAGTAATGAAGAAATCAGCATCGTGCGTCAGGCCGATTTTACATCACAACTGATGCGCGTGCGTAATGCCACGGAAAAAGAGATGCGTCAGGCGGCAGATTTTGATACTGAGGAGCTGATTGGCAATCTGGACATGGCGAAACGTCTGAGCGCTATTGCTCAGGAGAAAGGCAAAACCATCCGTATTCATCTGGCATTGAACTCTGGCGGAATGTCGCGCAACGGTCTGGAAGTCAGCACGGCGGCCGGACTGGAAGAAGCCCGCGCTATTTCGGCCTTACCTGGACTGAAAATTGTCGGCATCATGTCGCATTTCCCGGAAGAAGATGCCGCGGTGGTCAAGCGCGATTTGGCCCGCTTCAATACCCAATCAGCCCAGGTTCTCAAGATTACCGGGCTGAAACGCGAAGACGTGACGTTGCATGTGGCCAATACCTTCGCCACGCTGACCGTGCGTGAATCATGGCTGGATCTGGTGCGCGTTGGCGGGATTTTTTATGGTGATACCATCGCCAGCACAGAATACAAACGCGTGATGACGTTTAAATCATCGATTGCGTCGGTAAACCATTACCCGAAAGGTAATACCGTCGGCTATGACCGTACATATACACTCAAACGCGATTCCGTTCTCGCTAACATTCCTGCAGGTTATGCTGACGGCTATCGTCGCGTGTTCAGCAACGCAGGGCATGTGCTGATCCGCGGCCAGCGGGTACCTGTGCTGGGTAAAACGTCAATGAATACGCTGATTGTCGATGTGACCGATTTGCCGCTGGTGACCTCTGGTGATGAGGTGGTGCTGTTCGGTAAACAGGGCAAGGCGCAAGTTAGCGCAGAGGAAGTGGAAGAAATCAGCGGCGCGCTGTTCACCGAAATGTCGATTCTATGGGGCGCGACGAACAAACGGGTAATGGTCGATTAAGTCTTAGACAGGAAGGGCTTCCCATTTTTTGCGGAAAGCCCTTTTACACAGTGAGAGCCGTACTATTTAGCTCTCACTGATACTCTCTTTTTGCAGGATTTTGAGCAGATCTTCCTTCAGGTGAAGTTTCTGTTTCTTCAGGCGAACAATATCCAAACTGTATCCCCGACCATCCGAACCTTCCAGTCTGGAAATCTCATGATCAAGGCTGTTGTGTTTTTCGAATAAAGACAGAAAGCGAGGGTTCTCGGATTTCAGTCGGGAAATAAGGTCTCTGTATTCTGGAAACATACTTTCTCCCTGTTAGTGGACAAAAAGCGTGTATAAGAAACACACACCTTCAGCTTACCTATTTGACATAGGGAAAAATGCGAACAGGATCGAGTAAATAGCGTACAGAATGTTTCAGCAGATATGAGGTCTGTGACTCCCCTTCAGGAGAGCCACTGACCTTGCGATTAACGCATTTCGCGGTCGTCAACGTACTGACGTTTATCCGGTGCTGGCGGGAAATACTGATACAGCCAGGTCTCGCTGATCGCATCGCCCTGACAACGCAGGAACATGCGCATATCTACCGGATCGGTTGAGTCAGAGGTCGGATACCAGTCAAACTGAATACGATAGCCATCGATCGGCTCAACGTAGAGGATTTCAATCTGCTTCGCTTCGCCGCTGGAGAGCGTAATCACCGGCTCAATACCTTTCGGCGCAGCGGCTTTCAGATCGCCACCGACGAAGTCAACGGCAAAGCGGCGCGCCCATTTTTCCGGGTAATGCTCGCCCGGTGCCCATCCTTCCGGGAATCCCCCCATGCCAGTGCGGGTTGCCAACACACGCGCCAGCGGTGAGCGTACCGGTGGCTGTGCGCTCCAGTACAGGCGATATTTGAACTCCAGATCGTCACCGGCTTTGATCGCCTTCTCCGGCTGCCAGAAGCAGACAACGTTATCCAGCGTTTCACCGGTGGTTGGGATCTCCATCAAGCCAATGGTCCCCTTGCCCCACTGGTTACGCGGCTCGACCCACAGGCTTGGGCGCTTATTGTACCAACCCATGATGTCCTGATAGTGGGAGAAGTCACGATCCAACTGCAACAGGCCAAACCCGCGCGGGTTGTTATCGGTGTAAGCATTGAACTGCAGTTTTTGCGGATTGTTCAGCGGACGGCAGATCCACTCCCCGTTGCCGCGCCACATTGCCAGTCGGTCGGAGTCATGGATTTGCGGGTGAATGGTATCGCACATCCGACGTTCGTTATTACCGCAGCTGAACATGCTGGTCATCGGCGCAATGCCGAGCTGTTTGATGTCTTTACGGGCGTAGACATGGTTCTGCACATCCATGATCACCTGCGTTTTCTCACAGTGGATCACAAATTTAAACGCACCGGTTACGCTTGGGCTGTCGAGCAGCGCATACACCGTAAAGCTGGTCGCGCCCGGTTTGACCGTTTCGAACCAGAACGCGGTAAAGTCAGGAAATTCTTCTTTGCTGTCGGTATAGGTATCCACCGCCAGGCCACGCGCCGACAAACCGTACTGATAGGTGTCATCGACGGCGCGGAAATAGCTGGCGCCGAGGAAAGAAACCACATCGCGACGGGCCAGTTCCGGCGCTTTAAACACGCGGAAACCAGCGAAGCCGAGATCGGTTTGCCCTTCGAGCTGTTTGGTATCTACGCCCGCATCGTTGTATTTGAACAGTTCAGGGCGGAAGTGGATCTCACGCGCCAGATGCGTACTGTCATCAACCGAGAACATGCGCACGCGGCGACGAAATCCCATGCCGACATGGAAAAACTGCGCGTCCAGCTGACGATTTTCAACGTTGTTCCACAGCGACTGCTCGGCGTCGTACTGAATACTGTTATAAGCCTGAGGCGTGAGTTTCGCCAGCGTATCCGGCAACGCGCGCGGCGCACCGCCCCACGGTTTTTGTGCCAAATCATGGGCCATTGATTGCAGTACGGAAAAATCAAAACGTACGGTTTTTCCGTCTGCAATGTCAGACTCTGCCGCATAGGCAGCACGGGAAAAGAGTGATGCAATACCACTGGTTCCGCACACGGCGGCCATTGCCATTGAACCTTTAATAAATCGTCTACGATTCATGCCTGAAAGTAAGTCCTTCTGGTCGTGTGAATGGTCCCGCGCCGGTCAAAATCTGCGGCAAGAGAGTGCACATTTCTGACCGCTCACTCTAGACAAAATTCATTAATAATCCAATTGTTGGTCGCCGATTATCTGTACAAAATCGAAAATATATTATGTCGATGGGAACAGACCGAATCCCGTGTAAATTCCATTAAAGTAAACCACAGCGCCGTTTACTGCGCTCTTCAGCCTCCCGATACAGCACAAACTCATCATAAATCGCACAGCCCAGCGCCTGTTCAAACGCATCCCGACTGGCGTTACCATGACTGCGCGCCTGGGTTTCATTGCCCAGATTAGACTGGAAAATGCCCGCAGCGCTCACCGGTAAGAAATCTTCGTAGGTGATTGGTTGAGCCACCAGCCAGCCTCGTTCGATCAGCGGCTGCGGGTCATCCTCCGGTCGGATCGCCTGACGATGCGCCTCGCCCGACGGCGTTAGTCGATAGCGGAACCAGGCCAGCCCCTGCTGGCGTAGCAAAAACTCACTGTCCGGAAAGGCTTTAAACACCTCCTGAAGATGCAGCTGGTGCGTCAGGTTGTCTTTACCCGTTCCCGCGTGACTCAGGAGTTCATCATATAACTGCCTGCCTTTTGGGGTCAGCGCCACGCCGCGCTGTTCAATCTCGCCAAAACGTGCGGTGTGCGTACCACGCATTTCACCGGCAAACAGCACCGCCTCCTCCAGCGCTTTAAAGCTGGTCTGGCGCAGCAGAATAGGCACCTCGCGACGCGGCGGCCCTTCAATGAGGATTTTCGGTTCAATGCCACATCCCGGCATCATCGACTGCACACGGTCGATATCCAGCGTGCGTGGCGTCAGGTGGTTGATGTGGCAACCGGGGAAACACACCACATCAGCAATCAGTCGATGTTCGTTGTGTAGCGCGTGATAGGTCTCTTCATCTACCGTAGCGTGCTGATGCCAGCGGAAGGTTTCCAATGCTTCATGCACAAATTCCTGGGCCTGGGTAGATGTAAAACTACCCTGCGCATCAAACTCGTCCAGTAATTCATGGCAACGGTGCGTAAAAATATCGCGTTTTGCGAGAATATCCGCAGCCCGCTGGCGTAGTGTTACGCTATCTATCAACTCGAGACGCAATAGCGAGGTAAACACCCGAAACGGATTACGCGAAAGCGAAGCATCGTCGATGGGGCGAAACGCCGTGGAATGGACGGGAACGCCCGCCTGGGAGAGATCGTAATAGCTGACCGGGTACATGCCCATAATGGCAAACATCCGCCGCAGCGTGGACAGTTCCTGCGCGGTCCCTACCCGGATCGCACCGTGGCGCTCAACGTTAAGGCGCGCTAACTCATCCGCATTAGCCAGTTTTTCATGCAGCGTCGGATTATTTTCCAGTACCGCCAGATTCACATCAGCGACAAGTTCCAGCAACGTGCCGTACTGCGGGACTTCCTGCTGGTACATTGCTGACATTGCCTGCGAAAATTGTTCCCGAATCTCATCTGCCGTGATGGTGTTCGCCATAATGTCATGCCTCCAGTGAATATTACCTGGAGTGTAGAGAACGCTACCGAGTCCGGTGGGAAGAATTTACAAACTGTGATCCCGCATGAATTCCCCCCACCCGCGTAGACGATGAACGGCGCTTACTGGCGTGGTTTCAAATGGTTTTCCAGCCACGGCAGCATCTGTTTTTTACGACTCAGCATTCCTTCAACCTTGCAGGGCTGCGCGATATCTGTCAGTTCTTTTCCGGCAAACCACAGGCTGGTGTCGCCTTTGTTGATATCCGTCAGCATCAGCACGACCAGCGCAGCGTGGCGTTCCTCAGCATAGCGCACCATTTCCGCACGCAAATCGTCCAGTACCGGCGCAACCTGATCCAGTGCGTAAAGTTCGAGCTGCGCCACACAGACCTGATGCCCATGAATCGTGAACGTTTTGCAATCTTTATTGAGAAGTTGCCGGGCGCTCATCCCCTCCACGCTGGTTTTAGCTGATAGCAGGTCGCGGCAGAATGCCTCCCGATCAACGCCCGTTTTTTCGACCAACGCGTCCACCGCCTGGCGGTCGTCTGCCGTAGTGGTAGGTGAGCGTAGCGTGACAGTGTCACTCAAAATGGCCCCCAGCAGCAACACGGCCTCGGCGGAAGAGATCTGGCGACGCTCCTCTTCCGACATCAGTTGCCATAACAGCGTCGCGCTACTGCCGACCGGTTTCACCCACACTTCCGGCGGTAAACGCGTCATCAAACCGCCGAGGCGGTGATGATCGATAATACCAACGACATTACTCTCAGCCAGAGAGTCTGGACCCTGAGCGGGTTCAGTAAAATCCACCAGCCAGACATCGCTGTCGGTCAACGGAAACGTCAGCAGTTCGGGCATCGAGAGTCCCGCGTGCTCAAAGATAAATTGCGTTTCACGGTTAGGTTCACCCGCGCGCCATGCCGTCGCCTGCTGGCCGCGTAAGGTTAACCAGCGCGCAGTCATCGCGGCGGTGCAGATGGCATCGCTATCGGGATTAAGGTGCCCTATGACATGTATCATTAATCAGTGCCTTGTAACGTGAAGAGAACAATAGCCAAAGTATAACGATCGGCTACATTCCCTTCCATGATCCCGCTGCGCAGTCAGGCAGTACAAAACATAAGCAAAACAAATCAGTTGTAAGTAAAATATGATAGATGTTAATAATATTTTGCTATCAGGTTATCAAAAACCAACAACTTTACTTGCTACCGATACGGCTCTGTTTTTAACATCGCTTATGGAAAAAAATGTTCTGTTCAATCAGCGTATTCGCTTGCGCCATCTTCACACTTTTGTCGCCGTTGCCCAACAGGGGACGCTGGGGCGCGCGGCTGAAACCCTAAACCTGAGTCAACCGGCTCTCTCCAAAACACTCAACGAACTGGAGCAACTGACCGGGACACGCCTCTTCGAGCGCGGTCGCCTTGGTGCGCAGTTAACGCTACCCGGCGAACAGTTTCTTACCCATGCGGTAAGAGTGCTGGACGCGCTCAATACGGCCGGTCAGGCATTAAATCGTCGGGAAGAAGCACATAATGATGTCGTGCGCATCGGGGCACTGCCGACGGCTGCACTGGGTATTCTTCCCGCCGTCATTGGTCCGTTCCACAAGCAGCAAACGGAGACCACGCTGCAAGTTGCCACCATGAGTAACCCGATGATCCTCGCCGGGTTAAAATCCGCGGAAATCGATCTCGGCATTGGTCGGATGGCCGATGCGGAACTCATGGTCGGGCTAAACTACGAATTATTATTTCTCGAGTCGCTCAAGCTGGTCGTACGCCCTAACCACCCGCTGTTGCAGGAAACCATCACGCTAAGCCGGGTGATGGAGTGGCCGGTGGTGGTGTCGCCAAAAGGTACCGCGCCGAGGCAGCATGCGGAAGCCCTGCTGCTAAGCCAGGGGTGTGAACTGCCGCGAGGTTGTATTGAAACGCTGTCGGCATCGCTGTCGCGCCAGTTGACAGTGGATTACGACTACGTATGGTTTGTGCCGTCAGGCGCGGTGCGGGAAGATTTACGCCAGGCCACACTGGTGTCATTACCGGTACCGATGCAAGGATCCGGCGAACCCATTGGCATTTTGACCCGTAGCGACGTTCAGCTCTCTACCGCCGCCCAGATCCTCATCGCCGCGATCCGCAAAACTGTCCCGTTCTGATTACGTATGCAGACCTGTCGTTACCGACAGGTCTGCATACGTAAAAGTGCGATAAAACATTTGCGAAACATACCCAATAAGCCGCATTTTTTCTTACAAGAAAATTAAGTAACACTTACTTTACTTTGTATTTTCATCGAAAAATATCTGATGACATTCCCCAGTATAACTCGCACATCTAAAATTTTCCTTTAAAATTCATAAGGAAATAGAAAAAATAAAACTAAATTTTATATGACGTAATAAATTAACCTGTTAATAGCCCCACCTAAATAAATTCTCAAAAAATAATTACCCCTCCCTCACCTACTGTTCAACTATAACTTGGAGATATATAATCTTTACGTCATTTAATTTGTTATTAAGGAAAATAACATGAAATCTTTTGCTTTTTTAAGTGTGGCAGCGGCTCTGGTCGCAGGTACAACTTTTCAGGTACAGGCAGCGGGTTCTGACTCAGCAAACATCGATTTTGTAGGGAACATTACAGCATCAACCTGTGATGTCAGCATTGATGGCGTTTCCGCATCAAAAGAAGTTCAGCTTCTTGATGTCACGGTTCCAGTCATGCAAGCCGCCGTCAATAATCCAGTGATGAAAACTAACTTCCAGATTACCGTTAAAAACTGCGCAACGGCACCTACTGGCGGTAAAGTAAAGGGGCAATTTTCAACAGTGGGAAATTTTAATAGCACAACCAAAGCATTGTTAAACACTGTTGCAGCGGGTGATAAAGATGCAGGCTTCCAGGTAGAAGAAACCAAAACGAATACTATTATCGATTTCAAATCTGCAACGCCGCAGTCTGAAGCCGATTATGATGCCGATAACGGGGCAGTATTTGACTATACCGTTGGCTATATCTATTCAGGTTCCGGCACCCCACAAGTTGGACAAGTTAAAGCAAACACCACCTTTACAACGACCTATCCTTAAGAGGGTAATTAAATTTTTAAAAACTTAACAACCATACTGCAACCTAATCAATTTTTGGTTGCAGTAGTTAACATCAGAAAAAAATAATATGACTTCAAATAAAGCATTCATGCTAATTATGTTTTCATCCGCCATTTCGTTCAGCTATTCGGCTACCGCCAGCCTGGTAATTAATGCAACTCGTGTTATTTATCTTTCTAGTGCCAAAGAAGCATTGGTCAAAATGGTTAATCAGGGCCAGCAACCTTTGTTAATACAGTCATGGTTAGATGACGGCCATGAAGATATTGATCCACAAACCTTAGATATCCCTTTTATCGCGTCTCCACCGGTCAGCCGCGTCGACCCCAAACAAGGACTCACCGTACGCTTAAACTGGGATGGTCAGCCTTTACCCTCCGACCGTGAAAGTGTTTACTGGTTTAACGCGCTTGAAATCCCTGGTAAAAACAAAGATGCAGCCCAATCAAATCAACTGCAAATTGCGCTTAAAACGCGTATCAAAGTATTTTACCGCCCGGCCCCCCTTTCCGGTTCGTCTGACGAGGCCATTCAACACCTGAAATGGAGCCTGGCAGACAAGGGCAAACAAATCTGGGCAACGGCGAAAAATGACTCCCCTTACTTTGTCTCGCTGGTAGGTGCAAACATTACCTCCGGAGGTAAAAAATACAGCATTGAACCCGATATGGTCGCCCCCTTTTCCAGCGCAAGCTATGAGGTGAAATCCCTAACTACCCCGCGTTTTGAATCCGTGTCATGGACAGCTGTCAATGATTACGGCGGTAACGTTGACGCAACAGGAAAGTAGCAGAATTCGCGCAAGGATTGCCTTAATGTCGATATCAAAACACCACCTGGCTACCTCTGTATGGATATTGTTGACTATTTGTCAGACAGGATTTGCTGACGATAACTACATTGAATTCAACGATGACTTTATCTTTAGCAACGCAAGTAAAAAATCGACAATTGACGTATCACAATATGCTCGCGGCAACCCGGTGAAACCGGGTATTTATACCGTATCTATATGGATTAACGGTGAGCAACAGCAAACTGCAAAGATCCAGTTTATTGATAATCACACACCAAACGCGTCTCCCTGCCTGACTCGTGAAGTGCTCGATGAAGCGAACGTCGATGTAAGCAAACTCCCCACGGAAAATGCAAACGAAGGTGAATCACAATGCTACATGCTGGAGGACTATTACCCCTCATCCAGCGTGAGTTACGATCCCAACACGCAAATCCTGATGCTTACCATTCCACAACTGTTTTTAGTCAGCCATCCTGCTGGTTATGTCAACCCTGCTCGCTGGGATGCAGGTATTCCAGCAGCAATGGTGAACTGGAACCTCAGCGGTTATCACAGCGAAAATGACGGTACCTCCTCTGACAGTGGTTATCTCGGCTTAGGTTATGGCCTAAACCTGGGGGCCTGGCGGCTGCGTTCCAGCGGCGCGTTGAACTGGACAACAGACGATAGCGCAACCTGGAACAACTACGACCTCTATCTGGCACGCGACTTACCGTTCATCCGGGCGCAAATGGAACTGGGTCAGGTGACCTCTCGTAGCGAAGTGCTGGATAGCATCGGCATTAAAGGCATACACCTTTATAACGACAAACGAATGGATCCCCATGATGGCCGATACGTCCCGGTCATCAACGGCGTAGCGAACAGTAATGCTAAAATTACCGTACGACAGCAGTCGCGCATCATCTATGAAACCACCGTTCCCCCAGGTCCTTTTGCCCTGAAGGATTATTATTTAGCAATCAACGGCGCTGACCTCGACGTTACCGTAGAAGAGGCTGATGGCTCAAAACGCATGTTTACCGTGCCCTATGCATCGGTCGCGCAATTAATGACTAAAGGCGAAGTCGACTGGGATTTTGCCGCCGGGACATTAGATGATGACGGTGACGATGATTCCCCGTGGGTGCTCACCACCAACGGTAATTATGGATTGAGCGATATTTTCACGCTATATGGTGGCATACAGTCAATGGAAGAAGAATACCTGGCTGGGATGCTGGGTCTTGCTATGAATACTCGTCTTGGCGCCATCGCAGTCGATGTTACCCATTCTCGCGCGTCACTTGACGATATTGGTGTCCTGCAAGGGCAGAGTTACCGTTTAAGCTACAGTAATGTCCTGGAGGCAACACAGACCAATTTCAGCTTTAGCGCCTATCGCTACAGCACCAAAGACTATCTCTCGCTTAATGACGCCATCTCTTTGCAAAATAGTATCGATAGCTATAGCGACGATCACGATACTAACCCTAACGATGCGTATCGCAGCAACTACAGCCATTCTAAAAATGAGCTTCAGGCTAACATCAATCAACCCATTACCCTTAACGGCAAAGATTACGGCGCATTTTATCTCAGCGGCACCTGGACGAGTTATTGGGGTAACTCAGACAAAACGTCTCAGTATTCGCTGGGCTACAGCAATACTTTCCGCTCCATCTCGTGGAATATCTCGCTACAGCGCAGTTATAACGAATGGGGCGATGAAGATGACAGCCTGTACGTTGGGTTGAGTATTCCTTTTGGTAGCAATGCTCAGAACGATCAACCAGCCTTTTCCAGTTTGAACCTCAGCGCTAATAGCAACTTTGGTGGCAACAACGGTTTGACCAGTACGGCCAGCGGCAACAATAGCAACAATAGATGGAACTACAGCCTCAGTACCACCGCTAACCAGGACAGCCAGGGAGAGGATACCTATTCCGTAAGTGGGTATTCCACCTATAACGGCGCGCATGGGGCAACCAGCGTTTCCGCAACTGTGGATAAAAATCATAATCAGCAGTACTCCGTAAACAATAACGGTGGTGTGTTATTACACAGTGGTGGATTAACGCTCCTGCCAGGAAACGTAAACGCACAAAGTGCCATTGCATTAATAGAGGCCAAAGGTGCAGATGGCGCTACCACCAGCAATGGTTATGGCGAGATTGACAGCGCTGGGTATACCGTCGCAACCAGTCTTTCGCCTTATGCCGAGAATAATGTAGGGATTGACCTCAGCACTATTGATACGGATGTCGAGGTGAAAAACACCTCGGCCGCCGTCGTGCCGCGCGATGGTGCGGTGGTGAAAGTGACGTTTGCCACCGAGCAGGGGCAATCGGTCTTTGTCACCCTGAAGCGCAGCGATAACAGCTTTATTCCGCTGGGGGCTGACATCGTTAATGAGCAAGGCATTTCTGTTGGTGCAATGGGCCAGGCAGGGCGTGCTTTTTTACGTGGTATTGAACCGCACGGTAGCCTGAGAGTAGTTTGGGGTAGCGATGCAGCAAGCTACTGCGACGTGGCCTACCAGATCCCCGATGCGCCCGCAATGATAGGTAAATCAATCCGTCTGGATACCTTAGTGTGTCAGATGCTAGGAGCCAGGAAATAGCGTATGCGCCGTGTCATGCTTATCTCTCTGTTGTTATGTAGCCCGTCGCTTTTCGCCGCGGATGTGACGGTGAATTTCAAGGCCAACTTACTCGCCACAACCTGTACCATTAATATTGTGGTCGGAAGTAGTAAGGCGGTGAATCAGACTATCGACTTTGGCGTATTAACATGGGCCGAAATAGAAGCTCAGGGTAGCAATACTCGAAAAGATTTTTCTCTGGAATACAGTGATTGCTATATCACGAAGTCCGGAACGAAAACCTCGCAGACGCTGAACTGGATGCAAACCTTACCAAAGGCCAGTTCTTCATGGAGTGGATATCCGACAGAAATGAAAGGAGGCAAGGTAAGCGTGGCGAGCGTGCTGTATCGCACCAGCAATCTCAATACGCCGTTGCCACTCGGCGTAAACAACACTGAAAAAATAACCTGGAGCAGCACAGAGCGCAGCAACGGTAAATTGCCATTGTCCCTCTTTCTACGCCCAACATCTTATCCAGGCACGCCTCAGACTTCAGGGATATACAGTGCGACATTAACATTCACCACGACCTATCAGTAGGAGCCAGCGTGAAATTTATACCAGCAGTCTTATTACTGATATCCACGCCGTTATGGGCCGAGACAAGTACCAACACCAATGTCTTAACGATAAATGCAGAAGTCGTCACCGGTAGTTGTGATATTGCCGCCTCCGACGTAAATTTAGGCGACGTGGAGGCGAGTGAGTTTGCAGCCGGTGGCGCATGGGCCAACTTATCGGCTACCGAAGTGGGCAACGTGCCAACACAGCCGTTGAAGGTCAGCGTACGTTGTGACTCCGGTTCCGTCGCCAAAACGCTGGTGGTAAGCTTTAAGCCACAAAAAGCGCAACTCAACGGCAATCAGATATTCCCCAATGAATATACCGGTCCGATGACTGTAGCTGGAAATGTGGGCGTTGTGGTCTTTGAGGGGAGGACCAGACCTACTTATATTAATGTGCTTAATAAAGACAATACTTCTGCCGTCAATATTGTTAACTATAAAGGTTCAACCACCTATTCTGACATCACCTTTCCGACTCGTTTTCAAAAAGTGGATTCAGCAAAACCAGTCACTCCAGGCGGTGTGTTAAGCCAAGTACAAATCAGCGTGAGTTATAAATGAAAATATTCCAAAAACCGAAAAGCAAGTCTATTTTTATTGCGCGTTTATTATTTGTAACCACCTCTCTATTGATAGGTATATTTTCATGCCGAGTTCAAGCCAGAGAGTGTTATTTTGAAAATATAAAAAACACCACAATAAATGTAGGAACTTTAACCGTAAACAGTTTTAATCCATCGAGTACAACCCCCACATTATTAGGTACTTTTCCTTTTGGCAGAGTTGCTACAGTTAGTTGCAATAATGGTAATGATGGTTCTGATTGGTATGGATGGGCCTTAAATACTCAAGGTGTAAAATACGACAGTTACACCACTAACAACTATACCTATAATAGAGGATTTTGGCCAACAACATTACCTGGAATATATTACGCTGTATATATAAAATCATCCTGGAGCAATTATGGAAAGGTTTATTTACCTTCCTCAACCGCAGTTACTCGCCTGCTTGACTTTGCCTGGACTGCCGAAGAAAGCTATGCAGATTTAACTATAGAAATTTGGCAGCAAGGGACAGTTTCTGCCGTAGGTGACGCTCATCCAGCTATCAGTGGTGAACTTGGTCGGTTCCGCGCTGGCTCGGCAAGTGATACAGATCAACAGATTCCCGTTTTATTAAATAACTCATCTTTCACCGTTAGATTTGCTACTCCAACCTGCAATTTGTCCGTCTCTCCTACTACTATCGATTTTGGCGATGTTGGTAATGAAAAACCGCGAGTAAACTTCACTTTAAAAAACAGCAACTGCATTAATGCTTCGAGTGTTACCCTAAAGCTAACGTCTACGAAGGCAATATACGACAACTCTAACTTATCAATTCTCGCCAATACCACCACCGGAACATCCGCTGCGGGTGGTCGAGGCGTTGCGATTTCCTGGGAAGACTCATCGAGAAAATACCTCTCGGCGAATGACAGCAATTCTTCGGTTACTATTAATTTTGGCAGTATCGTTTCATCGAAAGATATTCCCATGGCAGCATTGCTCACCTGCACTTCAGCCAGCAATAACAGTACCTGTGATAATTATACCCCCGGTGTGTTCACGGCCTCAGGAACCATTAGCGCAACCTATAAGTAAGCGAGTCACCCGGTAATTCAGAGAACCGAATTACCGGATTGCTGACCTATTAGAAAGTTTCCCAATTATCCGTATTTATCGCACTTGACCGTGGAGTTGAAGATGCTGGATTAACAACGGCTGCAACGCGTTTTATCGCTCTTGTGCCCTGCAGGCGAAAGGTGCCAACCGCCTGGGTTAAGCGTGCGGCCTGCTCTTCCAGCGAGGCCGCTGCGGCAGACGCTTCTTCGACCAGCGAGGCGTTTTGCTGCGTGACTTTGTCCATCTCTGAAATCGCCTGGCTCACCTGCACGATGCCCCGACTTTGCTCATCGGAGGCGGCAGCGATCTCCAGCATAATATCGGTCACGCGTTTTACCGCATCGACGATATCCGTCATGGTATTGCCTGCAGCCACCACTTCCCCGGAACCCTGATCAATCAACCGTACAGATTCGCTGATCAATCCTTCAATCTCTTTTGCTGCCTGGGCACTACGGCTTGCCAGTGTACGCACTTCGCTGGCTACCACCGCAAAGCCGCGCCCCTGCTCGCCTGCTCGCGCCGCTTCCACCGCTGCATTCAGCGCCAGGATGTTGGTCTGGAAAGCAATGCTGTTGATGACGGCGGTAATTTCAGAGATTTTCTTCGAGCTGGTCGAAATGTTGCCCATGGTATGAACCACGCCAGAAACCATCTGACCACCCCGACTGGCTTTGCCGGAAGCATCTTCCGCCAGTTTGCTGGCATGATGCGCGTTATCAGCGTTCTGTTTCACCGTAGCCGTCAGCTCTTCCATACTGGCCGCCGTCTGTTCAATCGCCGCAGCCTGTTCTTCCGTGCGCGATGACAGGTCCGTATTCCCCATAGAGATTTCACTGGTCCCGCGATAGATTTCTTCTGCCCCCTGACGCACGGTTCCCACGGTTTTAACCAGAGACTGCTGCATGGTCTGCAAATGACGGCTCAAACGACCAATCTCGCTACGTCCGGTAGGTTCATCCTGCATGGTCAGATCGCCCGCAGAGATTTGCTCAATACGTTTGGCTGCACGCAGCAGCGGATGGATCACGGTACGACGCAGCACCATAAACGTCATCAGCGTTAAGGCCAGTGCCAGACCGAATGCGCCCAGCATAAAGACCATGCCAATTTGTGTCCGATGATGGGCCTGCTCACTGAGCTGGTTTGCCCTTGCGGTGCGGATCTCAATGGCCTTCAGCAGCGCTTTGTTGTAGGCGGTATCCAGCGGTCTGGCCTGTTCATTTTCATGGTTAATGATCGCTTCAAACATGCCGTTTTTGGCGTACTTGAGCATCGGCTGCAAACCGTCAATATAGGCTTTAAAACTGGCGCTCAGTTCAGCGTCCAGCGCTTCATCTGCCGGCGTTTTCACCGCCCGAGACAGATAGGCATTAAAGCCCTCCTGCGACTGCTTAATCCGCTTTTCCGCCTCCGCAATATTGGCCTTCATATCGTCCATTTCGGCAATACGACTCGCCGCACCAGCATGGATCATATTGATACGCGAGGTGCGCAAGTGGTTAGAGCTGTTCGATAACCCCATCCTGACCTGAATTTCATCAGTCACATCGCGCTGATCGCGGTCGGCCTGCATAAGAAAATAGCTCGCCAGCCCGGAACTTAAGGCGAACAGCAGAAGGATGCCACCGAGAATGGAGGAAAACAGCGGAACCAGTCGGATTTGATGCAGGAAACCCAGTTTATGCTGGGCCTGCATCGATGTTGTGTTGTCCATGACCGTCGACTCTCTTGTAGGGTTTATGCGTGAAAACACGCCCGATAGATAGTCATCGGCAATCCGCCAGGATTGCTTACCGCGAAAAGCGCCGGTTTCGTCACACTTTCACAACATCATTCTAAAAAATTCAGGAAAGTGCCAGCGGAGAGTTCCGCTGGCGGATGGATCAGTTATCGCCAAAGTGGATAACAGTGCGAATAGACTTACCCTGATGCATTAAATCGAACGCCTCGTTGATCTGCTCCAGCGGCAGGCGATGCGTAATAAACGGATCTAACTGAATTTTCCCGCTCATTGCGTCTTCGACCATGCCCGGCAGCTGCGTACGCCCTTTTACACCACCAAATGCGGAGCCGCGCCAGACGCGTCCGGTCACCAGCTGGAACGGACGTGTTTTGATCTCCTGCCCAGCGCCCGCCACGCCAATGATGATGCTCTCGCCCCACCCTTTGTGGCAGCACTCCAGCGCAGCACGCATCACGTTCACATTACCGATGCATTCAAAGCTGAAGTCCACGCCGCCGTCGGTAAGCTCAACAATCACATCCTGCACCGGCTTATCGTAATCGTTCGGATTGATGAAATCGGTCGCACCCATTTCACCGGCCAGCTTGAATTTCTCCGGGTTGGTATCGACCGCTAAAATGCGCCCGGCTTTTGCCTGTACCGCGCCCTGGATCACCGCCAGACCGATACCGCCCAGACCAAACACCGCCACGGTGTCGCCTTCTTTTACTTTTGCCGTGTTATGGACGGCGCCTATCCCGGTGGTAACGCCACAGCCCAGCAGACAGACTTTGTCCAGCGGTGCCTGTGGATTGACCTTCGCCAGCGAGATCTCTGCGCACACGGTATATTCACTGAAGGTGCTGGTGCCCATGTAGTGATAAATCGGCTCGCCGTTGTAAGAAAAACGCGTTGTGCCGTCTGGCATCAAACCTTTACCCTGGGTCGCGCGCACGGCCTGACAGAGGTTGGTTTTGCCAGATTTACAGAACTTACACTCGCCACATTCGGCGGTGTACAGCGGAATCACATGGTCACCCGGTTGCAGGCTGGTGACGCCTTCGCCCACTTCAACCACAATGCCGCCGCCTTCATGGCCCAGTACTGCCGGGAATACACCTTCCGGATCGTCGCCCGAGAGCGTAAATGCGTCTGTATGGCACACACCGGTGTGGGTGATTTTAACCAGCACTTCCCCTTTTTTTGGCGGCGCGACGTCGATTTCGACAATTTTTAACGGTTGGCCGGGGCCAAATGCAACTGCAGCACGTGATTTCATTTGTCTCTTCCCATTATTGCGAGGTGATGGTGTTATTTTAGATAAGCGCGCAGAAGATGGCCGATTTCAGCCATACGCACGGCACGCTGGTCCGGGGAGGTCTCCCCACTGACCAGTTCATCCTTCAGGTGGATCTCAACCATTTCGCCCATCAGGCCGTTGGATGCGCCGCGTACGGCGGCAATTTGTTGCAGGATCGCCAGACAGGGTTCGCCGGACTCCAGCGCGCGCTCGAGCGCATCAACCTGCCCACGAATACGTCGTACACGAGTGAGAATGCGTTTTTTGTCTTCAGGTGAATGCGGCATACGCCCTCCGGATACTATAGGGGGGTATGGTATTTCATTTAATAGCCCCGTGTAAACGGTGAAATTTATGGGGTCATGAGGAGAGGCGCAATTGACCGCCGGTATCGGGTAATTAAATAAATGCGGGGCGTCTCCAGAAAATAAATAACATCTCCCTGTTTTATACAATCAACTCACCCGCAGCAAATCCGCAAAACGCGTGGTATATCGTGGGGATAGCATTCCTCGTTTCATTTTCCACTGCTGTTCTATTCCCTGCCCGGCAAACCAGAGCGTTCCGCGCCCTTCTTTATTGAGCCGATCCACCACGATCATCAACTCCGCGCTGTTGCGTCGAGGGCCATTGTCATCAAACAGATTCAACTGCGCCACGCCTGAACTGAAAAAATCCCCCAGCATCACGCCCGCTTTTTGATAGCGCAGTCCGTCTCGCCAGATAACGTCCAGGCAGCGTGTTGCCGCATTGATAATATCCCGACTATCCTGGGTGGGGATCAGCAATTTGGTCGACGCGCTATTAGCATAATAAGGTTCATTCGGGGCAAATGGACTGGTTTTAATAAACGCAGAGATAAACTGACAATACTGGTGTTCCCCGCGCAATTTTTCTGCTGCACGCGCGGCATAGGCGCAAATCGCCTCCCGCATGGCATTGTAATCCGTGAGCCTCTCACCAAACGATCTTGAGCAGATGATTTCCTGCTTCACCGCTGCAAACTCTTCAAACCCCAGGCAGGGTTCACCGCGTAGTTCACGTACGGTACGCTCCAGTACCACGCTGAAATGCTTGCGGATAACGTCAGTGTGGGTATCCGCCAGATCCAGCGCACTCTTGATACCCATCGCGTCGAGTTTCTTGCTGGTACGGCGACCAACGCCCCAAACATCATCGACCGGAAGCGCCGCCATCAGCTTACGCTGGCGTTCCCTGTTCGAGAGGTCCACCACTCCGCCCGTCTGCTGTTGCCACTTTTTGGCCGCATGGTTCGCCAGCTTCGCGAGGGTTTTGGTGGGCGCAATACCTACGCCGACGAGCAGATGCGTGCGCTTGTGCAGCGAGTGTCGAATTTCACGTCCAAACGCCGCCAAATTGCAGCAATTCATGACCCCAGAGAGATCGCAAAACGCCTCATCAATTGAGTAGATCTCCACCCGTGGCGCGATCTCTTCCAGGGTGGTCATCACCCGCTGGCTCATATCGGCGTACAGTTCATAGTTGCTACTGAAGGTAACAATCCCGTGTCGGCGGAAAATTTCTTTCTGTTTGAAATAAGGTGAGCCCATTGTTACCAGCCCTTTGGCTTCGGCGCTGCGGGCAATGACGCAGCCGTCGTTATTCGATAGCACCACCACCGGGCGGCCTTTCAAATCCGGGCGAAACACGGTCTCACAGCTGGCATAGAATGCATTTACATCACAGAGCGCAAACATTCTCACCCCGTCGATTTGACGATAAAAGTCACAACACCAAAGATATCGAGCGTATCTTCACTGCTGATCCGAATCGGTGACCAGTCGCGGTTCATCGGATTAAGCTGCACGGTAGGTCTGAGCTGGAGACATTTTACTGTAAACTCACCGTCCACCGCGGCAATCACAATATCCCCGTGAGCGGCGGTTCTGGCGCTGTCAACAATCAACAGATCGCCTTCATTGATCCCGGCGTCAACCATCGAATCGCCTGCCGCTTTCACAAAGTAGGTCGCGCTGGGGTGCTTGATCAACAAGGCATTCAGATCAATACGCTGCTCCACGTAGTCCTGTGCCGGGCTGGGGAACCCGCACGCGACAACATAACTGAAAAGGGGTAGCGCGATCGCCTCGCGCGGCTCTGAAGGTCTGTACAACATCATGACGCATCCCTCACATACTGTTTTTATATACAGTAGTTGTAGTGAAGCATGCAATCAAGTGATGGGAAGACGGGCGCTGTTTATTGCTTAACCATCTCACGTGTAAGTATGGGTTGCGGTTAAAAATATCGGTTTTGTAAATTATTTCGGGAGGCCCAAATGTTGACGTTTTTTCAGCCAACCCACACCATCAGCTGCGCTGAATTTAACTATTTCTGAAACCGTTCACGTTGTGTTTTATCCGCCTCTTGACCAATCACCCAGAGATGTTCCCCAGACACGCGTCCAGGGAAACAGGCTAAATACCCAACTGAGCCAGACATACAACGCGACTATGCCCAGCAGAATCATCAATAAGGCATACAAACGTGCCTCGATTGCACCGGTAAAACGCCGCCAGCGCTGGGGGAGCCAGCTTCTGTTAGCAATGATTCGATGCCGGTAATAACGGCGAACCCATCGCCATGAACGGTACGCGCCATAGAAAAAAAGAATCAGCCCCAGCAATCCCGCGGCTGTTTTCACCGCAGACAGCGCCAGCCAACCGCCGTCGAATTGATCGCGCAACGCCGTCCGCTGGGTCTCCATGCGCACCAGCACCCGCTGAGCGGCCTGATCGAGGGTCAGATCGTCGCCTTCATCCAGATCGGCTTGCGCCAGCAGCAGCAGCGGTTTGCCGTTCATGACGATCAGCCTTCCCGGCTGGTTGTAGCGGGTTATCGGCACAATTTTCAGCGGTTCACGCAGGTCCGCCTGCGTAAAATTACGCAGCGTATTACGGATGCGCAACACCCGCTCTTCTGGCGTGGTTAAGCCAAATTTTGCCTGCAGCATCACAATCGGTTGGTGAAAGATATACACCGTCCGCGCACGTTCCTGTTCCGATGGCTGCTGTCGGGGCTCCGCCGCGAATGAGGGAAAAACCAGAGCGCTAATAAAACACGTCAAAAAAATGAGCAGTACCTTGTTCATACTCACCATCCCGCATGTGTAAACATACTGACCAACACTGTCCGTTTAAATGGAACGGTCTTGAGCATGGTGGAACTCCTTTCATTAGCGGCAAAAAAAGTATAGGAAACAAATTGATGAAAGACGCAGTTAAAAAAACAATATTTTTACAATTTTAAACATATCAATATTGTTTATAAAAAAGTGCATGCATGATTAGTAATCTATTGATGAGAAAGGCGGTCATAAAAAACAATGATTTTTCGATAAACGGTATCGCGGTCATAAACCAGGTATAGTGGCACCATAAAATCATTAAAACGGATACACCATGAGCACTGCAGGGAAAAGTAACCCACTGGCGATTAGTGGCCTGGTCGCCTTGACGCTCATCTGGAATGAGCCTGGTGGCCTTCCTGGTCCCTCAGCGCAGCCCTGACTGGCAGCCGGTGGTCTTCTGGGCGTTAGGCTATAGCGCCATACTGGCAACGGCGCTGGCATGGAGTTTATGGCTGTTTGTCCTGCGTAACTTACTGCCAGTATTGCCAGTTTAAGCACATTGGCGGTACCCGTTTGCGGGGTCCTGTTTTCCTGGTGGCTGCTGGGTGAAGAGCCCGGCGTAGTTGAAGGGAGCGGGATTGTATTGATTGTTGTGGCGCTGGCGATCGTCAGTCTGAAAAAACGGTCCCCTCAGGTGCAGAGCATCAAAAAATAAGTGGCCCAAAACACACGCCCCGCATAATGCGGGGCGTTGATTATCGACATTACGAACGCTTGCGCGGCATCATGCGTAGCAGCGTATTATCCTGCCAAAAATAGTGATGCATCAGGGCGGCGGCGGCATGCAGACCAATGACAAAATAGCCCAGTTTTGCCAGTGTCACATGCCAGGACTTCAGCATATCCACAACATCAAAGTTGGCTTCTGTCGCATGTGGCATAACGATGCCAAAGGCGATCCACGGATTCCCTCGGTTGTACATCATCACCAGACCAATTATCGGCAGGACGATGAACAACAGATAAATAACCAGATGCCCAAGATGCGCCATACCGGTCATCATCGGCTTCGGTTTTGGCACAATCGGCGGCGTCGGATATTTAAGTCTGACCAGCAGGCGCGTTACCATCAGCGCTAAAATCGTGATGCCGCAGGACACGTGTACCATATTGAACCCGGGACGATAGCTGCGCGGGAAAAATCCGCGGAGTTCCATGGCACAGTAGGTCACAATCACCAATAAAAAGACCAGCCAGTGGATGCCAATTTGCAGGCCAGAATACTTATTCCCCATAACACTTCCTGAGTAAAAACAATAATGCGTCAACATAACCAGCTTTTGTTAAAAATTCATTAACTTTGTTAGATCCTTTTCCGTTGATTACGTGTAACCGCAAAAAATAACGATTGCCGGTACCCCGCCAGTACAGCGGAATACCGGTTGCAGATGAAGCATTACGTCCCGGTCACCATCAGTACGTCATCGACAAAATTTTTGGCGCGCGGAATATCCGACTCATCCACATGTTCAATAATCAGCGGAATATTCGGATGGTTTTTAGCGAGCCGTTCCACATACAGCAGATAGTTGAGTGACCCGAGGCCGGCAGCTGGCAGCTCCACCGAACCGGCCCCACGGAAGCTGTTATGCTCCGCGGCACCGTCGCCGAATTTCTCAATAACCACATCAGTTTTTTTTCAGTCCTTGGCGTGGGAAATTGATTTCCTTCGTGATCAGGCACAACAGCGATCGTTCCATGAATCACGATAGATAATATTACCTTCCGTATACTTCCAGGTAATTGCTTCATAACGCAATTCAAGCGTTTCAAGATGGGTGCTGCTCATGCCATTAGGGGCAAGATAAGGGGAAACCGTCGTGATTTTGATGTTTTCCAGGATGATATTGAAATATTCAGACTCAATACCAGACTCCAGCATTCGATACATCTTGATCGTTGCTTTTTTCAGTGTGCGGCCTTCGCAGACAGCGCGGTACAGAAGTGGTGTTGTTTGATCAAATTCCTTCACTATCGTGATCGGCTATGAACGCGCGTTCCGGTAAGTTTGCCCCAGCTGGGATCTACTGGAATGGTTACACCATGCGAAAATGATTTTAATTCGATGGACCCCAAACGCAGGGGCATTAAACAACTGCCAATAATCGGCGATCCGTTTTCATCTTCAAGCCATAAATGTGCGGGAGTAGACATATAATTTCCTTATCAGTGATGATTAAAAAACTGTGATATTGACGCTGTCACCATTTACAGTAACGCGTAAAAATAACAATCATAATTATGGCGAATACGCCTATAAGCCATACAGGGCTGTCAGGAAAAAAATACCCCTGAAGCAGTGCGAAAATAATCGTGAGAATCACAGGCCCGTACAGTGATGATAAAAACCTGAGTTGCCACAGTAGGAATTTCTTTAGTAATTGAATCATGGCTATCGGATCATCCGGGTGATGATATTCGCTATACTGGAATCAGACGACCATTGTGCTTCAAGTGCTCCCGCGCGCTCGAATACCGATTCAATCAGGAAATACATCATTTCCAGTTGTTGCATGTAAAGTACAGAGTAATAGGCTGGGTACTGGACGTGTAGACGATGGGCACTATCCGCCGCTTTCTGAACCAGACCATACGTAGCCACTACTCCGGCAGCCGTACCAGCCGCTCGGCCCGCAAGGGCGCTGAGTTGCATGCTTAGATTCAATCCAATGCGGACGCTGGTAGCGACAGCTAAAGCGTATCCTGCACCTGTAAGAGTGCTGGCGGCGATATGAACATTCACCGCCATAAGCACTTTTTTAATGTGCTCTAATTGGTCATTTGTTTTGTATTTAAATATTTCTTCAAAGTAGTTTCATAGACAACATCACCATGCTGGATAATGCGAATAACGCCATTTCTGAAGCGCAGATCTTCCGTCTTTTGCTGCTGGCAAACATCGTTATATTCATCGGTAAAACAGGACGTGTAATAAAGCAGGCGGGTAGCGCCCTTTCCTAATGTTTCAACTTGATTTGTGACCTTTTGACCGACCGCTGAAACGGCATAGTCGAGTTTTAATGCAAGGATCTTATTGGCCTGAAGGTAACTGATAACTTCATTGTTGTTGTACATAACCGCTCCTTGCTTATTTTCACTAAATCCAGTTTTTCATTATTTCCCACGGGAAAGCGTCCGGTAAACAGTTGGTCGCGAAACGGAAAATAACTCAGCCAAATCACTGATTGAGTACTCGCCGCATCCGTGCATCCTGCAAAGCTCTTTCTGCTGTTTATCTGACAACTTTGGGTGACCACGCGTCCAGGCATGACGTGGAATAACGTAATCCAGCCCCTTACCCCTTTTTATTTCTCGCGAATTCAAGACGTTGTGAATCGATCCCCGTTTTCAATGTATTAATTATGTTATAGCTACCCTTTGCCACTGAGGGAGCAACGTAATGGAAGCACTGAGCCGTGAAACATTAGAGAATATGATGGCGCAAGCCGTTGCCCACGCGACCACCTACCCGATATGGCCGCAGGGCGAAGCCCCCGGAGCAAAAAATAGCGATGCGGTATTTACGCCTGAACCCCGGCACACCGGAACGTCAGACTACGACCGCGCGGTAACCGGCATTCGCGCCCCTGAAATTACCGTCTACGCCCCCGCCAAACCGAACGGCGTGGGGATCCTGGTTACCCCTGGCGGTTCTTATCGTCGCGTTGTGATGGATAAAGAAGGCAGCGCACTGGCACCGTTCTTTACCGCGCGTGGCTATACCCTGTTTGTGATGACCTATCGCATGCCGGGAGACGGTCACGAGGAAGCATCAAACGCACCGCTGGCCGATGCCCAGCGCGCCATCCGCTACATTCGCGCCAACGCGCAGCAGTGGAAAATCGATCCGCTCCGTCTCGGCGTACTGGGGTTTTCCTCCGGGGGGCACGTTGCCGCCAGCCTGGGAACCCGCTTTGCAGAGTCGGTGTATGCGCCGATGGATAGCATTGATGAACAGCCCACTCGCCCTGCTTTCATGGCGCTGGTTTATCCGGTGATTAGCCTGCGGGAAGGTGTCGCCCATCCGGGCTCACGTCTTGAGCTGGTTGGCGCCACGCCCGCAGAGCAAGACATTCACCACTACTCCCTGGAAGAAAGAGCGGATGACACCACGCCGCCCGCCTTCCTGCTGCATGCGATTGACGATCCAGCGGTCAAAGTCGAGAACAGCCTGGTCTTGTTTACTGCGCTGCGCAAGCTCGGCGTACCGGTTGAAATGCATCTGTTTGAACGGGGCAAGCACGGGTTCGGCATTCGCGATACGCAAGGACTGCCGCTGGCCATCTGGCCGGAGATGATGATGAACTGGATAGCCAGCAAGGTGTAATGATTATGCCGGGTAGGTCGCTAGACCAACCCGGCAAAAATATCAGGATTGCAGATAAACCACTTGCGTTTGCAGGTACTCGTTCAGACCGTGCTTGCCATCTGCCCCGCCAATACCGGACTTGCGCCAGCCTGCGTGGAAGCCCTGCATCGCTTCGAAGTTTTCACGGTTGATATAGGTTTCGCCGAATTTCAGCCCTTTAATCGCCTTCATCGCCGTGTTCAGGTTTTGCGTATAAATCGATGAGGTCAGACCGTAGTCGCTGTCGTTAGCCATCGCAATCGCCTCATCCAGGGCGTCAAACGACACCACTGGCAGCACCGGGCCAAAGGTTTCTTCGTGCATAATCGCCATCTCCTGGCGCACATCCAGCAATAACGTTGGCGGGTAGTAATACCCTTTCCCCTCAACCGCTTTCCCCCCCAGCACCACGCGGGCCCCTTCCTGCACCGCACGCGCAACTTTCTGCTCCACACGCTCCCGCGCCGCGGCGTTAATCAACGGCCCCATCGCAATGTCCTTACGTTCCGCAGGATTGCCAAACTGCACCGCTTTCATCGCCTCGCCCAGGCGATTAACAAACTGATCGTAAATCCCCTTCTGGACGTATACGCGCTCGGCGCAGTTACACACCTGCCCGGTATTAATCACGCGGGAATCGACAATCGCCTTCACGGCCAGCTCGAGGTCCGCATCATCCATCACGATAGCCGGGGCTTTACCGCCCAACTCCAGGCACACTTTGGTGATATTTTTCGCCGCCGCTGTCATAATTTTCTCACCGGCCACTACGCTGCCGGTCATGCTGACCATCGCCACTTTCGGGTTCCCGGCCAACTCCTGACCCACCGTTTCTCCCCGTCCGAGCACCAGGTTAAACACCCCGCGCGGCAGGCCGATGTCATCGACAATTTTGGCAAAAGCGATAGCGTTGTTCGGCGTAAACTCGCTTGGCTTAATGACAATGGTATTCCCGGTCAGCAAGGCGGGAGCCAGCTTACGGGCGATCAAGAAAAATGGGAAGTTCCACGGCAGAATGCCCGTGGTTACGCCAAGGGCGCGTTTAAACAGCAGGATGTTCTCACCCGGACGATCGCTTTGCAGGATCTCACCTTCATAGCGGCGAGCCCACTCCGCCATGTAATCGATATAGTCGGCGGTAAACGCGACTTCAACATCCGCCAGTTGCTGGATTTTGCCGCCTTCCGCCACGATAAGCGCGCTAATTTCACCGGCACGCTCACGGATCCCGGCGGAAATCTTGCGTAGCCAGCTGGCGCGTTCAATGGCGGGCAGCGCCTCCCACGCAGGCTGGGCGCGATACGCTGCGTCAATCGCTTTGCGCGCATCCTCAGCACGGCCATCAGGAATACGGGAAATGACCTCTTCCGTCGCCGGATTGACGACATCAATCCAGGCGTCATCGTGCCAGGTCACAAACTGCCCATCGATATACATAGGATGTTGTACGGGTACTGACATGCGTTGCTCCTGTGATTGATTTGTTTTCAATAAGTAAAACTATTGTTAATTAATATCAATCATGCATAACACATTGCCACTGCGATGGTGGTTCTGTGAGCCGCTTCATAAAAGCGTCAGGCAACGTCGTGGTGACGAGAAAAAACCGGCGGGATGAATGCCCGTTTGCACAAAAAAAGCGACAAACGGGCAGCAGAGATTACAGAGAGCGGCTGTTCAGGAAGTCAATCAGCGCGCCATCGCGTTGCAGATATAAGCCTGCTTGTTCGACGGTCGGCGGAATATCCACATGCGTAATAAAATCGCGACCACGGGGTCCATAGCCAGTTTCATCATCACGCAGACGCGGAAGCTCACCGGTAATAAGAGACAGGTAACGGTCCACCGACCACAGACCTTCAGCGGTTGGTGCGAAATCCACACCGTCGCCCTGTAGCGTTAACGCAGGGACAAAACCAGGGAAGCTGAGCCAGCGCGGCGCCTGCGGATCGTCACGCGTGACGCGCTCAAAAGTCGCCATGGTGCGGCGCTGCATGGTGGGGTCCTGCACCACAATCACGGTTTCCATGGTCTGGGTTGCCTGACGCAGTAACGCACAGCTAAAGCGGGCATTCTCCCCACAGTTGGTGGATTGGTCCTCCACCCAAATCGTCTCACCGGGAATGTGCCAGAACTGGTGCGCGATATCAGCAAGGATCGCCGCTTCTGCGCGTCCGGCGGTACGCAGGGTGTTATAGCGTGGGTGCTGCGCGATGGCGGCGTACAGAAAGGTCGTGGAATGACCGATACCACCGCTAATCAGCAAGGGAATCTGTTGTTCTTTCGCTATCCGACAGGCCGCGTCGATGGTCGGGATCACCGCATTCCCGGCCAGAATCACGCAATCAGCCTGAACCGTGACATTTTCGGCGAAATCATTCTGCGCCAGCCATTGCCCCACGGTGTTAATCGCCGTAAGGGTGGTGGCGGAAAGTGCCGGAAATGCACTCAAATTCATAAATCCTCCTCTTTGCTCCTCGCAGAATACCGCGCGCATAATTTAACGAGAAGTTAATCACTCTGAAAGAATAGCGGGTTGTGGATTTTCCCACTGGCAAACAAGTTTCAGGCAGTCGGCACCTTTATAAATACACTCTTCATAAATACGGTACCCCACAACTTCCGCCACGCGAACTGAGGCCGGATTATTCTTTGCGATAAGGCAAACTGTTCTGGCAGGTGAAAAAGCATCCACAAACCACTGATGAGCCGCGATTGCGGCTTCCTGGGCAATTCCCTTCCCCTGAGCCGACGGTGAAATGACCCATGATGCTTCGGCGAAAGGATCAAAGTCTGGCCCCCTACTACGATGAAAATGAGCCAGCCCAGTTTCACCTAAAAAACGACCATCGTATTTTTGAAAAACAGAAAAGATGCCATAGCCAAACGTAGCCCAATGACCGATGTTTCGTAACAACCGATTCCAGCCTTCTTCTGGCGTAAACCCCGGAGCATTCGCGAGATGAAATATATGGGGGTCCGCGTACAGGGGATACCATACGTCAAAATCATTGATCGTTTGCGGACGCAAAATCAGTCGGTCCGTAGTAATAGAAAATGTTTTTATTATCATCATCGCTACTCTACTGAGCCGCACACTGAGTAATGGTGTGACAGCATGACCTGCTTTTATCAGAACTCATAAAAAAGCCCGGCTGTTTGCGCTAGCCGGGCTTCTCGAAAGTAAGCCAAAAAACGTGATCAGCCGCTAATCTGATCCATCGCCTGCAGGATACGCTTATCCGAAATCGGATACGGCGTACCAAGCTGCTGGGCAAAGTAGCTGACGCGCAGTTCTTCTATCATCCAGCGGATCTCTTTGACATCGTCATCTTCGCGACGCGCGGGCGGCAGTTTATTGAACCACTGCTGCCAGGCCTGCTGCACGCTGTCCACTTTCAGCATCTGCGCACGATCGCGGTGCGGATCGATGGCCAGTTTCTCCAGACGTTTCTCGATAGCCTGCAAATAACGCAGCGTATCGCCCAAGCGTTTGAAGCCGTTGCCGGTGACGAATCCACGGTAGACCAGTCCGCCCATTTGCGCTTTGATATCCGAAAGCCCCAGCGCCATGGTCATGTCCACGCGGCCTTTCAGGCGTTTATTGATATTGAACACCGCTGTCAGGATCTGTTCGACCTGCTTGGCAATCTCCACCACGGTGTCGTTCAGTTCGGCGCGCACTTTTTCGTGCAGCGCCGCAAAGCCCTCTTCCGTCCACACCGGGCCGCCGTTGGCGTCGATTAATCGATCCACACCACAGGAGATACAGTCATCAATCAAATCCAGCACTTTGCCATACGGGTTAAAGTACAGCCCCAGCTTGGCTTTATTCGGCAACTTCTCGTGCAGATACTTGATGGGCGACGGAATATTCAGCAGCAGCAGACGGCGTAACCCGCTCCACATAGCCTGCTGTTGTTCCAGCGGATTATCAAACAATTTGATAGCCACGCTGTCGCGTTCATCCACCAGCGCGGGCCACGCTTTGACTTTATAGTTACCGCGTTTTTGCTCGTAGCTTTCCGGCAACTGGCCGAAGCTCCAGATGTGCAGCCCGCTCTGTTCGATGCCGTCATCCGCCACCGCCGACAGCGTTTCCTGCACTTTGCCTTTCAGCGCGTCTTTCAACGCCTGCAGCGAACGACCTTCCTGCAGCTTCTTGTTTTTATCATCCACCACCCTGAAGGTGATTTTCAGGTGATCAGGCACCTGATCCCAGTGCCAGTCGTCGCGGTCAACGGTAACGCCAGTCATCCGGCGCAGTTCGCGCTCCAGCGAGTCCAGCAACGGCAGTTCCAGCGGCGTTACGCGGCCTAAAAACGCTTCCGCATAGTTTGGTGCTGGCACAAAGTTGCGTCGCACCGGCTTCGGCAGCGATTTAATCAAGGCGATCACCAGTTCACGACGCAGCCCCGGAATTTGCCATTCAAACCCGGACTCTTCGACCTGGTTTAACAGCGGCAGAGGAATATGTACGGTGACACCGTCGGCGTCAGCTCCGGGTTCAAACTGATAGCTCAGTCGTAGCTTGAGATTGCCCTGATGCCAGAAGTTCGGGTAATCCAGCTTGCTGATTTTTTCCGCGCCTTCTTTGATGAGCATGCTTTTTTCAAAGTTGAGCAGGTCCGGCGTTTCACGGCTAACCTTTTTCCACCAGCTATCAAAATGGCGGGCAGAAACCACATCATGGCTGATGCGCTGGTCGTAAAATTCAAACAGCGTTTCATCATCGACCAGGATATCGCGGCGGCGTGATTTGTGTTCTAACTCTTCCACTTCCGCCCGCAGCTTCAGGTTGTCGCGGAAAAACGCATGCCGGGTCTGCCAGTCGCCTTCCACCAGCGCGTGACGGATAAACAGTTCGCGTGACAGCGCAGGGTCTATCAGGCTGTAGTTGACCTTACGCGCAGCGACAATCGGCAGCCCGTAGACGGTGACTTTTTCTGTCGCCATCACCGCACCCTGCGCGCGCTCCCAGTGCGGTTCACTGTACGAGCGTTTGATCAAATGCTGGGCAACCGGCTCCACCCACTCAGGGTCAATACGCGCGGCAATACGTCCCCACAGTCGGCTGGTTTCCACCAGTTCTGCCACCATCGTCCACTTCGGCGGTTTTTTGAACAAACCGGAGCCGGGGAAGATCGAAAAACGAGCGTTACGCGCGCCGGTAAATTCCTGCTTATCGGCATCTTTCATCCCGATATGCGACAGTAAACCGGTCAGCAGCGCGACGTGGATCTCCCGATACTCAGCAGGCTCGCTGTTAACCGGGATCCCTAACTCTTTCACCACCTGACGTAGCTGGGTGTAAACATCCTGCCATTCACGCACGCGCAGATAGTTGAGGAAATCGAGCTTGCACTGGCGGCGGAACTGATTCGACGACAGCGCTTTTTGCTGCTCGCCAAGGTAGTTCCACAAGTTCACAAAGGCGAGGAAGTCGGACTCTTTGTCGTGGAATCGACGGTGTTTTTCGTCAGACGCCTGCTGTTTGTCCATCGGACGCTCACGCGGATCCTGAATGGACAGCGCCGAGGTAATGATCATCGCCTCACGCACGCAGCCATGCTTCTGCGCTTCCAGCACCATCCGCGCCAGACGCGGATCCACTGGTAACTGGCTGAGCTGGCGGCCCAACGGCGTGAGTTTATATGCGGTTTGCTGTTCATCAGTGGTGATTGCGCCCAGCTCTTCCAGCAGGCGCACACCGTCCTGAATATTGCGTTTATCCGGCGCTTCCACGAACGGGAACGCGGCGATATCGCCCAGCCCCAGCGCGGTCATTTGCAAAATGACGGAGGCCAGGTTGGTACGCAAAATTTCCGGATCGGTAAATTCCGGGCGCGACAGGAAGTCGTCTTCGGAATACAAACGAATACAGATCCCTTCCGATACGCGTCCGCAGCGGCCTTTACGCTGGTTGGCGGAGGCCTGCGATACCGGTTCAATGGGCAAGCGCTGAACTTTGGTGCGGAAGCTATAGCGGCTGATACGCGCGGTTCCCGGGTCAATGACGTATTTGATCCCCGGCACGGTCAGTGAGGTTTCCGCCACGTTGGTCGCCAGCACAATACGGCGTCCGCTGTGCGACTGGAACACGCGGTTCTGCTCGCTGTTGGAGAGTCGCGCATACAACGGCAACACTTCGGTGTGGCGTAAATCCAGCTTATTCAGCGCATCGGCGGTGTCGCGGATCTCACGCTCGCCACTCATGAAGATCAGAATATCCCCCTGGCTTTCACGTCCCAGTTCATCCACCGCGTCAAAAATCGCCTGCAGCTGATCGCGCTCGGTGTCGTCCGCATCTTCAACAATCGGACGGTAGCGCACTTCCACCGGGTACGTTCGACCGGAGACTTCGATAATTGGCGCGTTATTGAAATGCTTTGAAAAACGCTCAGGGTCGATGGTCGCCGAGGTGATAATGACTTTCAGATCCGGGCGACGCGGCAGCAGTTCTTTCAGATAGCCGAGCAGAAAATCGATGTTCAGGCTGCGTTCGTGGGCTTCATCGATGATGATGGTGTCGTACTGCATCAGCATGCGATCCTGCTGGATCTCCGCCAGCAAGATACCGTCCGTCATCAGCTTAACCATGGTGTTATCACTAACATGGTCGCTGAAACGCACTTTATACCCGATGCAGCCGCCCGGCTCAGTTTGCAGCTCTTCGGCGATACGGTTAGCTACGGTACGCGCCGCCAGTCGACGCGGCTGGGTATGGCCGATAAGCCCCTTCACCCCACGCCCCAGCTCCATACAGATTTTCGGTAACTGGGTGGTTTTACCGGAGCCGGTTTCCCCGGCAACAATCACCACCTGATGGTCGCGAACCGCGTCCAGGATGTCTTGTTTTTTCTGGCTAACAGGCAAGTTTTCCGGGTAGGTAATGTCTGGTCGTGCCGCTTCACGCAGCACAACTTTACCGGCAGCCTGTTCAATCTCTTTTACCATCTCCTGGTAAATGGCCTGTTGTGCATCAGGATTTTTAACCTTCTTCACGCCGTGCAGGCGGCGGGAGAAACGCTGTTTGTCGCGCAGCATCAGTGATTCCAGCTGCTGCTGTAGCATGTTGAAGGTTATTTTTTGTTGTTCTGTCATAGCGTTAGAGGGCAGTGCTCTGCCGGGTTAAATCTCTTTAAGATGATAGGTATAGAGTACCACATCGGCGCTTTTCATGTGTTGTTCAATAATTTCGAACATAGGATTCGATATATTGCGCTATCACTGCGGCAGGATTGTGAATAAAGTGTCAACAAGCAACGGGGCACATCCCCTTCAAACACATAAAAGGAAACACCCATGAGCAAGGTATTAGTTCTTAAATCCAGTATTCTGGCAGGGTACTCTCAGTCTGGTCAGTTGTCTGATTATTTTGTTGAACAGTGGCGTGAAAAGCACTCTGCTGACGACATCACCATCCGTGACCTGGCGGAAAATCCTGTTCCGGTACTGGACGGCGAACTGGTAGGTGCAATGCGCCCGAGCGATACGCCGCTGACGCCGCGTCAACAGGAAGCACTGGCGCTGTCTGATGAGCTGATTGCTGAGCTGAAAGCCCATGACGTGATTGTGATTGCCGCGCCGATGTATAACTTCAACATCCCGACTCAGTTGAAAAACTATTTCGACCTGATTGCGCGTGCTGGCGTAACCTTCCGTTACACCGAGAAAGGGCCGGAAGGTCTGGTGACCGGTAAACGTGCAGTTATTGTCACCAGCCGTGGCGGTATCCATAAAGATACGCCGACTGACCTGGTTACCCCATATCTGTCGACCTTCCTGGGCTTTATCGGCATCACCGATGTGAACTTCGTGTTCGCAGAAGGTATCGCGTACGGTCCGGAAGTGGCGACCAAAGCACAGTCTGACGCCAAAGCCGCTATCGATAGCGTCGTCGCTGCCTGATAATTCACCCTCTCACCATCCGGTGGGAGGGTTTTTAACCCACGCCAATTTTACTTCTTTGCCCGCATCCGCATCTGCTTGCCGTGAATACGATTGATATCACGCCAGATTATCGAATACTCCCGGCATTTCGCCAGATTCTCTTCCCAGCAATGGCACAAAAATTGTTCAGGCTCCGCAACATCCCGGCTTAACAGTTTGAACAGCCAACGATTCCAGACATACCACTTGAGAAGCCACATGATTTCACTCCAGGAGACACAGGAGAGGGAATATATCAGCATCAACACCGTCTAGTGTGGCAACTATTGCGCTGCCGAAAACGCTACACCAGCATCATCAACCAGGCCGCCCACAACGCAGCAACCCAATAAAGCGTACGCCGAAACTGCGCCAATGCTCCCGCCTGGCGCTCGGTCAGGCTCAGCGTCCTCAGCTTGTCGCGCTGCCAGATGACATAGAGTGCCTCTCCGGCCTGCACGTTGTTTTGCACATTGAGCAGCGAAAAGTAGCGGGCATCAAGCCACAGGCGCCAGCAGCCAAACCAGACAATGGCGCACAACAGCGCGATAACCGCACGTAGCACCCCCGACGGTGCGACAACGATCGCCCACACCATGGGTGGGACGCTAAAAAGCAGGATGAAACGCCAGCTTTCCAGCGTGTGTCGTAGCAAATCGCGGTGCAGCGTCTCATCATTCGTTACACCGTCACTTTCTGTTGCCATTGCTGCAGCCTCTCCAGATGTTCATCCGTCAGCACCACCTGCGCCCGACGTTCGCGAATATACGCCACCGCCTGCTCAACGGTTGCCACATGGCCACATTGCAACAACCACGCCGCAACCACCATCGCACTGCGCGACAGCCCCAGCGCGCAGTGTACCAGTACGGTCCCTTGCTCTTTATGTAGCGTTTCCAGCCGGTCTACCGCCTGTTGTAACTCGGCGTCGCTCGGGATCACCAGATCCAGCATCGGGACGCAAGCGTAGGCGCGCATGGAAGTAGCATGCCCGCGCGCAAATTCAAAGGTCAGGTCAAGTACCGCGTTTTGTTCAGGTATGCGGCGTGGAAAACTACCGAGATAGACGCCAGCGACAATGTTGCTCAGCGGTGGCAGACGGCGGGTAAATCCGCGCATCGACAACCACATCCCTACTCGCCAGGGTAGCGTCAGCCCGTACACGGCAGGCGGCAGTCGCCCTTGTTCATCTTTGCCCGTGGTCGCCGCGCCGAATCCGCCGTAGCCATAGCTCACCATCAGCAACGATACAGCAGGCCACAGCAGCCAGGGCGTTAGCCATACGCTGGCAATAGTGCATAACGCGGCACCCGACAAATAACGACGCATCAGCCTTAAGCGCGCCGCATCCGGTTTGCGCCAGCACCAGCAACGTTTTTCCGGCACCATCCAGTCAATCAGCATGCCTGCCGCCAGCCCGGTAATGATATCGATAAAATGATGCTGCCAGGTGGTGAGTACCGACACGGCGATCAGCAAGAACCAGCCGTCACATAGCCTGCGCCACCCCCCACTGAGGTGATGACTGAAATGCCGCCACAGCAGCCAGCAGAGAATAATATGCAGCGACGGGGACTGGTTATACGGCAAGTCGAACTGTTCAAGCTGAGCAAACAGCCAGCCTGCCGCGCCGCTGACCTCCGGGCGCGTAAAGCTAAACTGGAGTGGAAACAGCAAAAAACCGACGCAGGCAATCACCGACGCCAGGAACAGACGCAGCACCAACCGCCGCTGTTCAACGCGCGTGGTGCAGACAAACAGTGACAATCCGTAAAACAGATCCAGACTCCAGTACGGCAGAATAGTCCACGGAAGAAAGGGAATGGCGGACTCCCAGCCAAACACGATGCTGCCCACATTGTCATGCTGCGTGTCCTGCCAGGCAGTAAACTGATTGACCTTGCCATAGGTAAGAAAGAAAAAAGGTGCCAGCAGCATTAGCCAACCCACCGCCTGTACCATCACCTTACGGCGTTCAACCCCCACGGCGCACCGCCAGCGAGACAGTGAAAATCCCCCACTCATCAATCAGCTGCGTGCACTTATCAAACCCGGCCTCCCGCACCAGCGCATCCATTTCCCCTTGCGTACGCACGCGCATCACCCAGGCTTTGCCGTCTTTGTGGCTGGTCAACGACCAGGCGATGGTTTTTAACTGCGGATGCCAGGGCTGCCCGGTGTAGATCAGCACGCCTCCAGGGGCAATCGCGTCAGCCAGCCCGGCGAGCGAATTACGTACCAGCGTATTTTCAGGGAAGAGTTCATATAACCCAGAAACAATACCTAATGTGGGACGCGGTTCCAGCGACGCCAGCTGTTCGCGGTTGAAGGCATCGCCCTGCTCGAAGCGGGCAATTTCAGCCATACCGCGGCTGCCGATCATCTCACTGCCTTTCTTAACATTCAGTTCGCTGTAATCGCGCAGCAAAATCGAGTTGACCGCCGCTTCGCCTTCCAGTGCGTCAAGCACATAGCGCCCGTGTCCGGCCGCGATATCCACTACATGCACTGCGGTTCCTTGCTCTGCCAGTTGCGCCACCGCCTGGCGGATCAGCATCTGCAAATGAACCTTGCGCTGGCGGATCCCCTTCCAGCCCACGCTGTTCAGGTAGTTTTTGTCAATCAGCCGACCCAGCGCGCTGCTGCCCTGAGGCTGGTTGCGATAGACATAATCCAACGTACTACCCGAATCAAAACCGGTCTCAAACCCCAGACGCACGCCCGTTGATTGCGTCCCGAGTAATTTCATCCCATAGCGCAGGCCACGATAGGCAATATCGTCAAGCGAATACGGCGCAGGTCCGCCACTAAGCAGCCGCCAGCTATCTGCTCCGGGGCTCCAGCGGTCTTCATTACGGTAGTCAAAGCGCTGCGGCGGCATCGCGTACAGCGTGTCGATAAAATCACGCATTTTGTCGAACGCCAGATGCCGGTCTTTTTCACCCAGTGTGTCGTGATAAAAGCCCGGCAACACGTGCAGTTCCTTGAGTGGGCTTCTGAGGCGTTGGTAAAAATCAATTTGCGGCTGACGATGGACCACAAAATCATCCCCGGAAACCAACAGCTGCACAGGCAGAGTAATGGAGCTGGCATCGCTGACAATACGCTCCGCCGTTTTATAGAGATCGAGCAGGATGTTCACCGCAATCGCCCGGGTGATCTGCTTATCCTGGTTGAAACTCGCCACGCGCTCAGGATCGTGCGTCAGGTATTTGCCCTTGACGTAGGAGTTGACGAAAAACAGGCCGCGCAGGCGATGCATTAAGGCCAGCCCCGGACGGGCAAACGGTACGTACAGTTTGACTTTGAACGCCGGGGACGCCAGCACCAGCCCACGAATGGAAGGCGCATAATCATGAGCCCAGGTCGCTGCCAGCACCGCACCCACGCTTTGCGCCACCACCACCACATCTTCCATTGCAGCCTGGCTGTCAGCAGCGGCAAAGCGCACGAACTCGTCGACATCCTGCACCGAACGTGCAAGCGATGGGCTATATCCGCGCGGTCCTGGCGACTGCCCGTGACCGCGCGCATCCCAGGCATAGAACGCGGTGTCCGGCATCGCAAGCTCATCGACAATGTGTTGCAAACGCCCGGAATGTTCGTGTCCGCGATGAAACAGGACAATCACTTTTGGCGCAGGACCTGCTGCTAATGCCGGCCAGTGGCGGAAAAACAGCGCGGTGTTGTCGCTGGTCAAAAATGGACGTTCATCGGGCACTCGAATGTTAGTCATGAGGGTGCGGTCCTGTAGTTTGTTGCTGTAGCAGCACCAGCTGCTGTCTGAGATCGTCCATAAAAACGCGTTTATCGCTCTGCGCGACCAACGGTCTGCCAATGTTGACGTCAATAAACAGCGGCAGAGGAATACGATTCCCCTTCGCCATCACGTGCTCCGTTCCGCGCAGCCAGACGGGAATAATCGGTACCGACGGCATACGCTGACTGAGGTGCCAGATGCCGGATTTCAGTGGTGCCAGTATTCCCGGTTCGCCGCGGGTACCTTCAGGGAAAAGGATCAAGATCTTGCCGTCGCGTAAGGCCTGTTCACACTGTGCCAGCGGGTCAGCTTCTCCGCCCTTACGCGTAATCGGAATAATGTTGAGAATATTAAGCGCAAACCAGGCCATCCATTTATTACGCAGAAAATAGTCAGCGGCGGCCACCGGATGGATGGCCCCCTGACGGCGCAGCGCAAACAGCGACAGCAGCGCAAAAACATCCATATGACTGTTGTGATTTGCGACCACAATCGCTGGCCCCTGCTGCGGCAAGCGATCCCGGTGCCTGACGCGCAGCCCAAGCCACAGCCAAATTACCGGCCAAACGATGCACAGCGTAAACAGCGTTCGTAGCAATGTATTGATCATACGTTAATAGTAAAAATAGCGAATGAAGTGGAAAAACACCGGGGCGGTGAAGATCAGCGAGTCCAGCCGGTCGAGAATACCGCCGTGACCTGGCAGCAGTGTACCGCTGTCTTTCACGCCAATATCGCGCTTAATGGCCGACATCACCACATCGCCACAGAAACCGCTGATGCCGATAATAAGCCCTGCCAGCATCGCCATCGGTATGCTTAACGGTGTCATGAGCGGGCCCAGCACCGCCGCCGCAAGCGTGGTGGTTGCCACGCCGCCAACCAGTCCCGCCAGGGTCTTATTGGGGCTTACCTTGGGGATCACCTTGATACGGCCCATTGATTTTCCCCACAGGTACTGGGCAATGTCGTTGAATTCCGTTAAGCCGACGAGGAACAGCACCAGCAGTGCCCCGGTCTGCTTGCCGTCATCAGGCAGCACCAGCAAAAACGCCACGTGACTGAACGCAAACACGGTGGTCATCAAGCTCCAGTGATGCTGGGAGGCGTAGCGTAAAAATCCCTGCGTATCGCCAGCAATCACCATACGCACCGGCAAGAATAAGAACGCATACACCGGAATAAACACCACGAACATGCCGTACCAGTTGATACCAATCAGCCAGTAGTTAATGGGGATCGCAATAAACATCCACAACAGCGGCATACGATCGGTCTGGCGCGATGGGGCCAGCGTTAAAAACTCTTTTAACGCCATAAAGCTCACCAGCGCGAAGAAGGTCAACGCCAGCCAGGGCGGGCTTAAGATAGCCAGTGAAAACAGTACAATGATCACCCACCAGGTGCGAATACGCAGCGTCAGCTCACGCCAGTCTTTACCCGGCCGACGCCACACCAGCAGACCGTTTGCCAGTGTCGCTATCACCAGCAGGGCAAAAATCACCGCCAGGGACTTTTCCAGCAGCATCATTTCGCCCCCTCGTCACGTAATGCGCTCTTACAGCGGTTAACGATAGTCCACAGCAGCAATAGCGTGGCAATGCCCCAAATAACGTTATTCCACTGCGCCACCTGCGGCCACAGCGCCAGCACCAGCCCCCATGTACCGAACACCAGTGCCCTGTCGCTTTTGCCGAACGGTCCGGCATAGCTGCGCACGCCATTGATGGTTTGCGCCAGCACACCGCAGAATTCCGTCATCAGCGCACAAAACAGCATAACCAGTACCAGCAGCGCATTACTGCCGGAAAGCAGCATAAACGGCAGATACAACGCGAGATCGGAGAGAATATCCCCGGTTTCATTGAGAATAGCGCCCAAGCGGGATTGTTGGTTACATTCACGCGCCAGCATGCCGTCCAGCGCATTGAGCGCCATGCGTATAAATAAAACGATGGGTAAAAGAATGAAAAGTTTAGGTTCGGGGAAGATAAACAGCACAGCACCAGTGATAAAAGAAAGCGCCATCGCGGCCAGTGTGACGTGATTGGCGGTGACGCTTTTTTTATCTAACCAGAACATGAGCGGGCGTAAAAGCGCCTGGAAAGCAGGCTTTATCTGATAAAGCGTCATCATCACTCCTTGATAATTTGTTGATGCAATTATAGTGGATTAATTAACCATACCTGCCTGATACTTGCCATTATTCCAAAATGAGATTTAATAAACATATGTTGATTACTTTTTCAACCACTTCCCGTTAATGCCCTGGACGTACTCCCCCGGTTTAGCGCGCGCCACCAGTTTTTGTCCGGCCATTTTTGCCACTTCATCAACAGGAATATTGTTACTCTCAGCCAGTTGCTGGTAGCTGGCGCTACGCGCCTTGTTTATCTCACTCACCAGCGTCTGGGTCTCAGCATCGGTTTGCAATGCCACAAGGTAGCCATTGAGCGTTTCACCCACCCGCCCCTGGGTTCTGGCTTCATTCAGGGTCAGCGCAAACGCATTGGCGCTCAGTAAACTCAGGAGCAACAGGGTCACTTTAAGCGTTTTTTTCATCGTCACCTCAGAATAAATCACTGCGTGATTTCAACAGGCTCTCGACGTCTTTATCGACTTTAATATGGATCTCATGCTCGATTTTGACGTTCATATTGATGGTGATGGGCTCTTTCGGCGCCGCAACTTCAATACGCGGGGTGCACCCTACCAGCAAAGATGACGCCAGCAGTCCCAGCATGGTCGCAATAGTTTTCATTGTTGTTCCTCACATTCCTTGCCTTCCAGGCAATGGGTTTCTGGCAGCGCTGCATTTTGCTCAAGCCATGCCTGTAAATTGTCGCCAAAACGCAAACTGCGCCATAACGTAAAGACGTTTTCTTCATGGGTGTAATTCAAATTCACCGTCCCGACTTTGCCATCTACCCGGCTATTGCCGGTGACGGCTGCCTGCATGGTTAATACGCCAAGGTTATCAAGATTTATTTTCGTCCAGGAATGGGTGATTTCCATATAACGAAGCCAGTTTATCGCCGCACCGGCCGCCATATTGTCTTTGACCACCGCATCCGCCGTATCTTTGTCGATGCGCAACGTCATCGGCCCAGGGTTGGTCAGCCAGCCGTCTTTGATAATCCATTTTTCATTGTTTAACCAGAGCGGCAATGCGCCGCTGACCGGGCCGGACATGGCAAACTGTTTGGGATTAACCGCGCTAATCAGCTCGCTGGACGAGATATTCTGCACCCGCACTAATGCCGGATCGTGTTGCGGCATACGCAGTTGCTGCATCACTACCTTGCCGCCCAGCAAATCGGCGCTAACATCACTCAACAGTAAGGGATTATCTTCGCTCCAGGGATAGCCGCCTTGCAGATCCGCGGTGATATTTTTCACCGTGACCTGGTTCACCACCTCTGCAATACGCAATGAAATCGGCCCGCGCGTGCCCAGTTGCCAGGCGCCTTCACTAAAACGAAACGGCAGCACAAAATCGACGCCATTAATCTGGTTGTCGGGCATCCAGGCGCTACCGCCTTTTAATACGCCATGACCGCCTGCCTCAAAGCCTTGTTCTGCGGCGGCGGAGAAGGCAACCTGAGCATACAGTTCGCCTTCGCGCAGGTTCATCTTCCAGTCCGGTGGCACCAGTGGCTGAAATACGGTGAGCGACTGTTTTGGCCACCAGGCCTGACCACGCAAGCGGATCCCGTCCCAGCGACCGTTCAACTGGACCGGGCCAATGGCGCCAGCATGCAGTTGGCCTTTGAACTGGAATATCGTCGGGTCGCTCCCTTCTACGCTGAACTTCAGGGTTGAAGGCGGCAGAGTACTGCCACCGGAGAAGGTGGTTTTCCCGGCGTCCAGCGACAGCGCCCCGCTAAACGTGGGCTGGATCGGGTCTCGCACCCAGACGATCGGCTCATCCATCACCAGACGCGGATTTTCCACCAGCATGGTGCCGTATTGCAGATGGTCAAATCCGGTAGAAAGGTCAAACAGTTTTATGGTGTTGTCGTGCCATTCCCCCTTGCCTGCCACGTCCCAGCGAGCGTGCATCGGGGTAAAACTGCCCTCGCCCCAGTACCGCCACTGCCAGCGACCGGCGTCAGGCAGGAAATCATTAGCCAGACCATCAAGATGCAGCTCAAAACCGCCCATCTGGTTTTCATGGGCGCGTAAAATAGCCTGTAACCGCCCATCCACCCCGCGTTGGGTCACCTTGACACCGGCCAACGGCCAGCGAATTTCGTCTATATCCAGCGAGTCGATAATCCGACCACGAGAACGTAACAGGGCGCCAGGTTCAAAAGCCAGCTGCGGATCGCTCAGACTGCCGCTGAGCGTCGCGGGTAACATCGCATAAAAGATCAGATCACCCTGCTTCGCCTCGCCGGTTAGCTGTAACGGCATGTCGCTGTTGTCCATGCCGAGCGTGCCGGGACCAAAGGTTAACACCGCGTTACCCTTGCCTGCATCACCCTGCGTCAGAATGTTCAAACGCCCGCTGACTACCGCGTTTTCGACACCGGCCTGCCAGTTTTCGACGTTTAAGCCTAAACGACCGCTTAACGGGAAGCCCTGATAGGGCCAGTTCCAGCGCCCGTCGCTCACCGTCAGCCGCTGGCGGGTGATTTCCCACGGCAGATCCAGCAACGGTTCTGCATTGTCCCGTGCCATCACGATCAGCTGTCCGCTGTTCTCTCGCCATTCCAGCTCTGCATCCACAAGCGTTGGCTCCTGCGGCAGGCTTAGGGTGGCAACCGCGTGACCGCCCACCGGCAGTCCGTCGGGCACCAGCGGCATCGTAAACTCCCCGACCAGCTTCACCGATGGTTGCTCTTCAAAAGCCGCCACAGACAGTTCGTTGACCGTCAGATTTTGCCCGTGCAGACGTCCCAGAAATTTAACCTTTTCGCCCTGATAACTGACTTGCTGGATGGCAGGCGTCAGCGAAAGTGACAGTTTGCCCTGCCACTCCTGCCACGGAGAAAGAATGAGTTTATCGATGTTGATCCAGGTGTTGGGCAGCATGGATTGCCATTCTGCCAGCGTTTTCGGCGCGGCGGGCGATGGCTCCGTCTGAGGCAGTTTAGCCAGGCAAGCGGAATCCAGTTCAATACTGCCGACGTTCAGCAACCAGCGGCTGGGGTGGGATAAATCCGCCTCGGTGATACGCGCGAGTGGACAATCATCGACCAGATAGCGGAGTTCGGGAATATGCAGCCCATGTCGGGTAAGCCGTGGACTCTCGTCCAGCGCAATGCGCGTACCGACGGGCAACCAGATACCCGCCAGCGTAGGAACCCACAGGCCCAACGTCATCAGCAACGTCAGCGGCACAAGGGTCAATAATAAGAGTAGAGCCAATACGGCTTTATATTTACCCTTCATGGGTAGTTAATATCCTGATTTAGCGAAAATTTAAGCCGGTTTCGGCGTGTATTGTGGCATGTTTAGCTAAACATGCCCACCTTAAGAATAGATGCCATTGAAATATATGTAATATTTATAGGTTGTGAATAATTTAAATAAGTTATCTTTAATCAGAGAGATACCAAGGAAGAATATAACTATGCCCCACTTTCGTCTGGCCCTTATCCCATTGCTTACCGCATTTTGCCTGCCCGCGTTTGCCCACCCGACAACGCTGAATAAAGTCAAAGAAGCTGAAAGCGTACTTCCCGCACGCGTCGGCTATGCGGAGCTGGATCTTATCAGCGGTGAGATTCTGGAAAGCTATCGCCTGCAAGAGCGTTTCCCGATGATGAGTACATTTAAGGTTTTACTCTGCGGCGCGGTGCTCGCACGCGTTGACGCAGGAAAAGAGCGGCTGGATCGTCGCATCCCGTTCAGCCGGCGTGATCTGGTCGAGTACTCACCGGTCACAGAAAAACACCTGACCGATGGCATGACCGTCGGCGAATTATGCGATGCCGCCATCACCATGAGCGATAACACGGCGGCGAATCTACTGCTTACGGCCATCGGCGGTCCGCAAGGATTAACCGCGTTTCTGCGCACAACCGGCGATCGGGTGACCCGACTCGACCGCTGGGAACCCGAGTTGAACGAAGCGCTACCCGGCGATAAACGCGATACGACGACACCTGAAAATATGGCGCAAACATTGCGCCAACTGCTCACCGGAAAAATCTTGACGACGACATCACAGCAGCAACTCACCCACTGGATGGTGACGGATAAAGTCGCGGGGCCACTGTTGCGCTCGGTACTTCCGGCAGGCTGGTTTATAGCCGATAAAACAGGTGCTGGGGCACGCGGTTCTCGCGGGATCGTCGCGGCGTTAGGGCCGGACGGTAAGCCTTCCCGTATCGTGGTGATTTACATCACCGAAAGCCAGGCAACAATGGAGGCGCGAAACAGGCAGATTGCGGGGATTGGGGCGACGCTGATCCAACACTGGGATGAGTAAAATTGCCTCAAAACAACGGTACGTTGTTACGCGTGCCAGCGGAAATATAAAAAATCAGGGAACTGAGTTGAGTCATCTGCAGTGCATCACGCGATTCCCCGTTGTTCTGTCTGCTCTTAAGACATCATATTAACGGGGACGCGGAAGCGTTCAGACTCAGTGATGGCGCAGTTGTCCATCGCTATGTTTAGGTCCGATACGACCTGCTTCTATCAGAATTTCCTCTATGAGCTCTTCGAGGCACGCCTTGCCATGATGATCGCAGACAAGATGCACCTGCCGGGAAATTTCTTCAGGTTTCATACCATCACATAATGCAGCCTTCAGCATTAAGGTGGCCCAGCGTTTTGCTTCAGAGTGAGTTAACATGACCCCTCCAGATATGTGATACCTGTATAAGCGTAGCTGCCTGAAGGTAATTCACCTGGCTTTTTATCCGCGTTACAGGCTTAACGAACGTGGAGGAAATCGACGTGTCGGATGCTGTTACGGCACGACAACACCACACGGTTTATTGGACTCGGCGGTGGGGGTACTTAGGCCCCGGTAATCCCCCCGAAAAACCAGTGTGTTCATAAGTAGAATTTTCTCGTAATCTGAACCGGGGAGATTTCTATGAAAAATATCCATTACCATGCTCAGGTCATCCCTTTCGACAACATCAAAATCGGCCTTGAGCAACTCCTTGTATTCCTCAAACAATGTCATGTCCATTCCCTATGTGGCTGTATATTTTTATCATAATCTCCTGAGAGGATTGTCTAAAGGAATTATAAGCAACATGCGGTTTAACTTTTTCAAAGTGTTAATTTTTTGCAAAATGGTTTCCGGGGATACCGTTGTCATTTTTCGCCATATCCATTAATAACGCGATGCCAATATAATTGCTCCAATTAAATGTATTCTGCAGTACCACTACCGCATTGCCCTTTTCTTTATCAAAACCGATAAAGCTGGAGTAACCCCCGATATACCCCACCTGATAGGTGATTCTTTCCCGTTCGATAAAGTCGGTGGTCCATGCAATACCCTGTACACCGTCAGTGCGTTGAATATCGGTATTACTGACTTCGTCAAACACGCTATCCAGTAAGTGGTTGTTGGTCGTCGACACATGATAGCGGGCATAAGTGGCAAGATCTTCGGCGTTACTGTATAAACTCGCCGCCGCCACCATGTTGTTGGAAAAATGCCAGTCCGGGGTAAGCTGTCCGCGCGGAATGAATTTAGGTTGGTCACCCGCGTGGCCAAGCGCACGCTGCGGATATCCTTTTAACTTCAGCGGAGTAAAACTGCTATTAGCCATTTGCAACGGTCGAAATATATAGTGCGAGGCTAAGTTTTGTATATCTTCGCCAGTTTTATGTATCAGGATATAGCCGATCAGGGCGTAGCCGATATTGGAATATTCCGGCGTTTTATGCTGTGGCGCCCGCCAGTTGGTTAGATAATGCAGCAAATTATCGCTATCCAGTTCACCATAAAAATTCTCACCGCTGCCTAAGTAACTAATGAATTTTCCCAGCATCGGAATATCCATATTCTGACGCGGTAGGCCGGAGGTGTGAGTCACCAGTTCCAGTAGGGTAATTTTTTGTGCATCCGCGCTAAGCGGCGTCCCCGGTGCAAGCAATGTCGCCAGGTTATCGTCCCAACGCAGTCGTCCTTCATTCACCAGACAAGCCACCACTTCCGCCGTAATTCCTTTGCTGAGCGAGCCGAGGGCAAACAGAGTATCAGGCTTGATCGGGTAGCGATGAACCGCATCAGTTACGCCCCAGTTGTAAAACTGGGGCGAACCATGGTTATGGATCACTGCGACCATCATCCCAGGGACAGATTTTTTCGCCATATAGTGACGCACCACGCTATCAACGTCGCCGTCCAGCGATTGATGAGTAAGGAGTTCCTGAGTACCTGCCGGGGATGACATTTGCGAGAGCGTGCCGCAACCGCTGAGTGACGAGATAACAATTAAAAGCCAGCTAAATAATTTAAGTCTGTTCTGCATACTTCTTAAAGTGAGCGGGGGCGTTAGAGTGCCGGAAATGTACCACACTTGGCCTGCCGAAAAGCAATAATAGATGGCTGTTATGTGTCATAAGCTTAGTCCTGAACCATACCAATGCGGGCCGTTACCTCAAGACAAGTGTTGGCTAAGAGATCCACGCAGATGATTTTCTCCTTACCATAACGTTTCACCTTGTACTGAGGTCAGTGTTCGGAAATCCGCTCGATCCCCAGTGCTCAGTTGCAACCACATCCCCTTCATGTACCTGGAAGTCATCGTGGAAAATCCCTCTCTTGGTCCCTTCTTCAAACGCCTGACATTGCCCACGCTCAGTTGGTAAGGTGACGGATGATTTCCAGTCTTCATAGTCACCCGGCTTGCTCATGTCTTACCTCTCAATTCTACGGTGCAAGCATCTTTAAATTGAAAATAGATTATTAAAACAATCTATTTTAATGAAGAGAAAGTTAAAGCAGGTTTGAACGGAAAGGACGAGTTTTGTGAGTAGATGTGCAACCAAAAGTAGCCGTGCTTAGCGACAGGAAGCCACCAGTCTGTTCTAGTGCGTACCGTACCAAAGCACGTATGATGGGCAACGTGGTTTAAATCCAGCAATGTGCCCACATTAAGAAGAGATACTCTAGAATTATTCATTATATCTATGACTATCAATTGTTTTTTGGATTTTGTAAAATAATTTGAATTGGATTAATGTGATTTCAGAATCACTGGAGAAAGTCTTATGAAACTCGCCATCTATAGTACAAAACAGTACGACAAGAAGTACTTGCAACAGGTTAACGAGGCTTTTGGTTTTGAACTTGAATTCTTTGACTTTCTGCTGACCGAGAAAACGGCCAAAACAGCCCATGGCTGCGAAGCCGTGTGCATCTTCGTCAACGACGATGGCAGCCGCCCGGTTCTGGAAGAACTGAAAAAGCACGGGGTGAAGTACATTGCCCTGCGCTGCGCCGGATTCAATAACGTCGATCTGGACGCCGCCAAAGAGCTAGGTTTGCAGGTTGTGCGCGTTCCGGCCTATTCGCCGGAAGCGGTCGCCGAGCATGCGATTGGTATGATGATGACGCTGAACCGTCGTATCCACCGCGCGTACCAACGCACTCGTGACGCCAACTTTTCTCTGGAAGGCCTGACTGGTTTTACCATGTACGGTAAAACCGCCGGGGTGATCGGTACTGGTAAAATTGGTATTGCCGCGCTGCGGATCCTGAAAGGCTTTGGTATGCGTTTGCTGGCGTTTGATCCCTATCCAAGCGCTGCTGCTCTTGAATTAGGCGTTGAGTATGTCGATCTCAACACGCTGTTTGCGGAGTCAGACGTCATTTCCCTGCACTGTCCGTTAACGCCGGAAAACTATCATCTGCTCAATGAAGAAGCCTTCGCGCAAATGAAAAGCGGCGTAATGATCGTTAACACCAGTCGCGGGGCCCTGATCGACTCACAGGCTGCCATTGATGCCCTGAAAAACCAGAAAATTGGTTCTTTGGGTATGGACGTGTATGAAAATGAACGCGACCTGTTCTTTGAAGATAAGTCCAATGATGTTATCCAGGATGACGTATTCCGTCGCTTGTCTGCCTGTCATAACGTGTTGTTCACCGGGCACCAGGCATTTTTAACGGCCGAAGCGTTAACCAGCATTTCGGAAACAACCTTGCAGAATTTGGCCCAGATTTCCAAAGGCGAAACCTGCCCGAACGCCCTCTTCTGAAAACGCCGCTCCCCTGCCATCAGGGGAGCATTTTCAGATAACCCCTGATGATAAATCCGACAGTATCATTATTATATTGATTGTATTCCCGTCACTAACGTAGAGAAATTCAATGAAGAAAATTGTCACGTTGATTGCGCTCAGCATGCTTATGGCTGGCTGTGTGAGCAATGGAAAAGTTTCCGTTAATCGCGAACAGTTACAGCACCACCGTTTCGTTCTGGAGAGCGTGAACGGCAAACCGGTCACCGTTGCGAAAAATCAACCCGAATTGAGTTTTGGTGAAAATATGACGGTGTCGGGAAAAATGTGTAATCAATTCACGGGCCAGGGCAAGCTGTCTGACGGCGAATTGAAGGTGAAAGACCTGGCGATGACCCGCATGATGTGCGCCGACCCACAGCTGAACACACTTGATGGCGTTATCAGCGACGTGTTTAAGCAAGGCGCACAGGTCGATTTGACGGCTAACCAGTTAACACTGGCGACGGCAGAGCAAACACTGACGTATAAACTGGCAGATTTAATGTAATTAACGCGGAGACTTAATAGTTCCCGCAACTCCCGGCGGCAAGCGACTGTTCACTGCAGCGTTTGCCGTTAGGTAAAGCACACATCCCGATGGCGGAACCATCCAGTTGACGTGCAATCGACAACGAACCGCCAATCATAGCGCAGTTGGCCTCACCAGAACCCGACATTGCAGCCTTCATGCCCGGCGCGACGTGCGCGGCCGTTGCCTGCTGAACAGGTTCACTGCTGCAAGCCGATAATAATAACGCGGCACACCCTACCCAAAACGCTGCGCGCATCTCACTCCCCTCTCAAAAATAACCCAACGACACAGCCCTAAATAATAGGCAGCAGAAACACTGTCGTCGAGAGGTAAAGTGCGCATTTATGCGCCCTGTTTACATTTTCTGGCAATTTTTTGACGGCTCCTTTGATCAAACCATTCATTCTGTTTATTACAGGGACACAAATGCGAAAATGTGTCCAGATGGCTTTTGCTAAAATAGAAAGATAACTACAGGACTCGCCGCCGTTTTGCGGGTCCCTCTTTTTGCGCAATGTAAGGGTGTCAGTATGCAAACAATTGACGGTAATGGTGCGGTTGCTTCGGTTGCATTTCGTACCAGCGAGGTTATCGCCATCTACCCGATTACGCCAAGTTCGACGATGGCGGAGCAGGCCGATGCCTGGGCCGGGAACGGGCTAAAAAACGTCTGGGGCGATACGCCTCGCGTTGTGGAGATGCAGTCGGAAGGCGGTGCCATTGCGACCGTACACGGCGCGTTACAAACCGGGGCGCTGTCTACATCTTTTACCTCATCGCAAGGTTTATTGCTGATGATCCCGACGCTGTACAAACTGGCCGGTCAACTGACGCCGTTTGTATTGCATGTTGCGGCACGTACGATTGCCACCCATGCGCTGTCGATTTTTGGCGACCATTCCGACGTGATGGCCGTTCGCCAGACCGGCTGTGCGATGCTGTGCGCCAGCAGCGTTCAGGAAGCGCAGGATTTTGCCCTGATTTCGCATATCGCCACGCTGAAAAGCCGCGTCCCGTTTATTCATTTCTTTGATGGTTTCCGCACCTCACATGAAATCAATAAAATCGTACCGCTGGCCGATGACACCATTCTTGGACTGATGCCGCAGGCGGAGATCGACGCCCATCGTTCTCGCGCGCTGAATCCGGAGCATCCGGTGATTCGCGGCACCTCGGCTAACCCGGATACCTATTTCCAGTCACGCGAAGCGACAAACCCGTGGTACAACGCGGTTTACGAGCATGTCGAACAGGCAATGAACGATTTCGCCACCGCAACGGGTCGCCAGTACCAGCCGTTTGAATACTATGGTCATCCGCAGGCAGAGCGCGTCATCATTCTAATGGGCTCCGCCATCGGCACCTGCGAAGAAGTCGTGGATGAGTTGCTTACCCGTGGCGAAAAAGTCGGCGTACTGAAAGTCCGTCTGTTCCGTCCGTTCTCAGCCCGACATTTACTGCAGGTCTTGCCGGAAACCGCACGCAGCATCGCCGTTCTGGATCGCACCAAAGAACCCGGGGCACAGGCTGAGCCGTTGTATCTGGATGTCATGACCGCGCTGGCCGAAGCCTTTAACTGTGGCGAGCGTGAAACGCTACCGCGTGTTATTGGCGGGCGCTATGGCCTTTCCTCGAAAGAGTTTGGCCCGGACTGCGTGATGGCGGTGTTTAATGAGTTAAGCCACGCCAAACCAAAATCGCGCTTTACCGTCGGCATCTATGATGATGTCACCAATCTGTCACTCCCCCTGCCAGAAAACACCCTGCCCACCACCGCAAAACTCGAAGCCCTGTTTTACGGATTAGGCAGCGATGGCAGCGTGTCAGCGACCAAAAACAATATCAAGATTATCGGTAACTCGACGCCGTGGTATGCGCAGGGTTATTTCGTCTATGACTCGAAAAAAGCCGGCGGCCTGACGGTATCCCATCTGCGCGTCAGCGAAAAACCGATCCGTTCGGCGTATCTGGTGTCGCAGGCGGATTTTGTTGGCTGCCATCAGCTGCAGTTTATCGATAAATATCAAATGGCAGAACGTCTGAAGCCAGGCGGTATCTTCCTGCTCAATACGCCGTACAGCGTGGATGAGGTGTGGTCACGTCTGCCGCAAGAAGTTCAGGCAGTTCTGAACCAGAAGAAGGCCCGTTTTTACGTGATTAACGCTGCCAAAATCGCCCGCGAATGCGGCCTGGCAGCACGTATTAACACCGTAATGCAAATGGCGTTTTTCCATCTGACACAAATTTTACCCGGTGATAGCGCACTGGCGGAACTGCAGGGCGCAATTGCAAAAAGCTACAGCAACAAAGGTCAGGATCTGGTTGAACGTAACTGGCAGGCGCTGGCGCTGGCACGTGAGTCGGTCGCCGAAGTGGCTCTTCAGCCGGTTGATCCGCACAGTGCCAACCGACCGCCAGTGGTCTCCGATGCCGCGCCTGATTTTGTGAAAACCGTGACGGCGGCAATGCTCGCAGGTCTGGGTGACGCACTGCCCGTCTCCGCACTGCCGCCAGACGGTACCTGGCCCATGGGCACCACGCGCTGGGAAAAACGCAATATCGCCGAAGAAATCCCTATCTGGAAAGAAGAACTGTGTACACAGTGCAACCACTGCGTTGCCGCCTGCCCGCACTCGGCAATTCGTGCCAAAGTGGTTTCCCCGGAAGCAATGGCAGACGCCCCGGCTAGTTTGCATTCGCTGGATGTGAAATCCCGCGATATGCGCGGTCAGAAATATGTTCTACAGGTCGCGCCTGAAGATTGCACCGGCTGTAATCTGTGCGTGGAAGTCTGCCCGGCGAAAGATCGCCAGAATCCAGAGATCAAGGCCATCAATATGATGTCCCGCCTGGAGCATGTCGAAGAAGAAAAAGTGAACTATGATTTCTTCCTCAACCTGCCAGAGATCGACCGCAGCAAACTGGAACGCATTGATATTCGCACCTCGCAGCTGATCACCCCGCTGTTTGAATATTCCGGTGCTTGCTCAGGCTGTGGCGAAACGCCGTATATCAAACTGCTTACCCAGCTGTACGGTGACCGCATGCTGATCGCCAACGCAACCGGGTGTTCATCGATTTATGGCGGAAACCTGCCCTCCACACCGTATACCACCGATGCAAACGGCCGTGGGCCAGCCTGGGCAAACTCTCTGTTTGAAGATAACGCCGAGTTTGGTCTGGGCTTCCGCCTGACGGTGGACCAACACCGCGTTCGCGTCATGCGCTTGCTGGAACAGTTTGCCGATAAGATCCCGGCTGAGCTGAATGATGCCTTGCACGCAGAAGCCACGCCGGAAGTTCGTCGCGAGCAGGTCGCCGAACTGCGCCAACATCTGCAAAGCGTTGATGGCGCACAGCAACTGTTAACCGATGCCGATGCACTGGTTGAGAAATCAATCTGGCTGATTGGCGGTGACGGTTGGGCCTACGATATTGGCTTTGGCGGGTTGGACCATGTCCTGAGCCTGACCGAGAACGTTAACATCCTGGTACTGGATACCCAGTGTTATTCCAACACCGGCGGGCAAGCCTCGAAAGCGACACCGCTTGGCGCGGTCACCAAATTTGGCGAACACGGTAAGCGTAAAGCACGTAAAGATCTGGGCGTCAGTATGATGATGTACGGTCATGTTTACGTCGCACAGATCTCGCTGGGAGCGCAGTTAAACCAGACGGTGAAAGCGATTCAGGAAGCAGAATCTTACCCAGGTCCGTCGCTGATTATTGCCTACAGCCCGTGTGAAGAACACGGCTACGATCTCGCCCTGAGTCACGATCAGATGCGCCAACTCACGGCCACCGGATTCTGGCCGCTGTATCGCTTTGATCCGCGTCGCGCTGACGAAGGTAAACTGCCGCTGGCACTGGACTCTCGCCCACCGTCAGATGCGCTGGCTGAGACTTTGATGAACGAACAGCGCTTCCGCCGCCTGAATGCACAGCAGCCGGAGGTGGCAGAGCAGTTGTGGAAGGATGCGACCGCAGATTTGCAAAAACGCTATGACTTCCTGGCGCAGTTGGCGGGAAAAACCGAAAAAAGCAGTACCGATTAATACGTTCAGTTAAGTATTAATCTGGAATAAAAAAAGCCCGAACAGATGTTCGGGCTTGTCAATTTATTCGCTGGCGAATCAATTCTGGGACAACTCTCCAACGAAAAATAAAACGTGACAATAAAGGCATATAACCCGCGCAGAATATCCCAACAAAATTAACTTGTATAATATTTATTTTATATACTTAATCATTAATTCATTCACCACAATTATCATCGTTTCCGTGGAATTATTTATTTAAGATTTTACTTAAGACGTAACAATTCATATTTATCTCTTTACGGAACTTCTCCTTTAGCATGCTTTAACACCCTATATGGGTAGTTGCAGGTAAATATAAAAACTAAAGGATTATTTCAATGAACAGAAAAGTACTGGCTCTCGTAATTCCTGCCCTGTTAGCTGCAGGCGCTGCACACGCTGCTGAAGTTTATAATAAAGACGGCAACAAATTAGACCTCTACGGTAAAGTAGACGGTCTGCACTATTTCTCTGATGACGCTGGCAGTGATGGCGACCAGACCTATATGCGTATGGGTTTCAAAGGCGAAACTCAGGTTAACGATATGATCACCGGCTATGGCCAGTGGGAATATCAGGTTCAGGCAAACGGTACAGAAGGTGATAAAGGCGATTCCTGGACCCGTCTGGCCTTCGCGGGTATTAAAGTTGGCGATTACGGCACATTCGACTACGGTCGTAACTACGGCGTGATGTACGACGTGGAAGCCTGGACCGATATGTTGCCAGAATTCGGCGGTGACTCTTACACCAAAGCCGATAACTTCATGACCGGTCGTGCCAACGGCGTAGCCACCTACCGTAACGCCGATTTCTTCGGCCTGGTTGATGGTCTGAACGTGGCGTTGCAGTACCAGGGCGCGAACGAAAATCAGTCGCCGGAGCAAGAAGGCACCAATAACGGTGGTGACGATCGTAATATGAAGAACTCCAACGGTGACGGCTTCGGTCTGTCTTCTACCTACGATCTGGGTATGGGCGTCAGCTTCGGTGCGGCATATACCTCTTCTGACCGTACCAACGAGCAGGTTAATCACTCTACCGCTGGCGGCGACAAAGCTGATGCTTGGACTGCTGGCCTGAAATACGACGCCAACAACATCTACCTGGCAACCATGTACTCTGAAACCCGTAATATGACCCCTTATGGCGGCTCAGACGGTAGCAATAATACTATTGCCAACAAAACACAGAACTTTGAAGTGACTGCGCAATACCAGTTCGACTTCGGTCTGCGTCCGGAAGTTTCTTTCCTGATGTCTAAAGGCCAGGATCTGGGTGTAAACGGTTCTGATGGCGACCAGGATCTGGTTAAATATGCTTCCGTAGGTGCAACTTACTACTTCAACAAAAACTTCTCCACCTACGTTGATTACAAAATCAACCTGCTGGATGAAGACAAGAGCTTCTACACTGAAAACGATATCTCTACCGATGACACTGTAGCACTGGGTATGGTTTACCAGTTCTAATCTGTCAGCCCGCTGGAAACAGCGGGCTACTCTCCCACCCCTGCAGTGCAATTATGTTTTATGTAGATCAAAACATTATATCTGTTGCGTTAAAACACATCCCTGATAGATGATATATTGCCTTCACACTCGCCGCAGAGGATGCCTGCAATGAATCATCACCCCGTCAAATCATCCCGTATTGCATCCGTCGGTTATGACGAATCATCCCGCACGTTAGAAATTCGTTTTCACCATACGGAAATCCTGCAATATCACTCGGTCCCGGCGCGTATCTTTCGAGATTTCCTGACAGTGGTCTCAAAAGGCCGGTTTTACGATGGCGTAATAAAAGGCAAGTTCCCTGAACTCAAAATAAAGTGATGCCAAAATGTGATCTCTGTCATTGTACATAAAGTGCCATTACGCGGTAAGCTTTAGGAGGATACTTAAACAGGAGGTTTTATGAACAGAACGATTCTTGTACCCATCGATATTTCAGACTCAGAATTAACTCAACGCGTTATTGCCCATGTCGAAGCCGAGGCAAGAATTGACGATGCACAGGTCCATTTTCTGACCGTTATTCCGTCATTGCCCTATTATGCTTCGCTTGGACTGGCCTACTCGGCTGAGTTGCCGGCCATGGACGATCTTAAGGCCGAAGCGAAATCTCAACTGGAAGAGATGATCAAGAAGTTCAATATCCCGGCAGACAGAATTCACGTTCATGTCGTTGAGGGTTCGCCAAAAGATAAAATTCTGGAGCTTGCCAAGAAATTACCCGCAGATATGGTCATTATTGCCTCGCACCGACCTGACATCACCACTTATCTGCTTGGCTCCAACGCCGCAGCTGTAGTGCGGCATGCGGAGTGTTCGGTTCTGGTCGTCCGCTAAGCTTTCTGGCCCGCACATCGCTGCGGGCTTTTCATTTCTACCTCTTTTACCCCGCGATTCCTGACCTAAATGTGCTGACATTTTTCCCGCTTATCCGTACCATACACGCCACAGTTTTTATATCAGACTTCTTTTGCCGGACAATCCGGCGTGATGCATTCTCTTCTGATGCCACACTATGAATTGAGCCTCTATTAAATGTCGCAAAATCAAGATATTAGCAAAAAAGATCAGTATAACCTGAACAAATTACAAAAGCGTCTGCGTCGTAACGTAGGCGAAGCGATTGCCGACTTCAACATGATTGAAGATGGCGATCGCATTATGGTGTGCCTTTCCGGTGGGAAAGACAGCTACACCATGCTGGAGATCCTGCGCAATTTGCAGCAAAGCGCGCCGATCAGTTTTTCTCTGGTTGCGGTTAACCTGGATCAGAAACAGCCCGGTTTCCCGGAACACATTCTGCCGGAGTATCTGGAACAACTGGGCGTCGAGTACAAAATTGTCGAAGAGAATACCTACGGGATCGTCAAAGACAAAATTCCGGAAGGGAAAACAACCTGCTCACTGTGCTCTCGCCTGCGCCGCGGCATTCTGTACCGCACGGCAACCGAACTTGGTGCCACGAAAATTGCGCTGGGACACCACCGCGACGATATCCTGCAAACGCTGTTTTTAAACATGTTTTACGGCGGGAAAATGAAAGGTATGCCACCGAAGCTGATGAGCGACGACGGAAAGCATATCGTCATTCGTCCGCTGGCCTATTGCCGTGAAAAAGACATTGAGCGTTTTGCAGAAGCCAAAGGCTACCCGATTATTCCGTGTAACCTGTGCGGTTCACAACCGAACCTGCAGCGTCAGGTGATTGCTGACATGCTGCGTGACTGGGATAAACGCTACCCGGGCCGTATTGAAACCATGTTCAGCGCAATGCAGAACGTGGTGCCTTCGCATCTTAGCGATATCAATCTGTTCGACTTTAAAGGTATTAAGCACGGCTCAGCGGTCGTTGACGGCGGTGACTTAGCGTTCGATCGCGAAGAGATCCCGCTGCAACCTGCTGGCTGGCAGCCGGAAGAAGATGAAAATCAGCTGGATGAGTTACGCCTGAACGTGGTTGAAGTGAAGTAATTTATCATGCCGGATGGCGACGTAAACGTCCTATCCGGCCTACGACATGCATAAACGCCTGTAGGCCAGATAAGTGGAGCGCCATCAGGCACTCCAACGGACATTTATTTCAACAGACGAACCCGACAGGTTTTGCCTTTAATCTTACCGTTTTGTAACTGCTTCCACGCTTTGTGCGCCACGGACTGACGAACGGCCACGTAGACATGCATCGGATGCACGGCAATCTTGCCAATGTCGGCCCCATCCAGCCCCATATCACCGGTCAATGCCCCCAGAACATCACCCGGACGCATTTTTGCCTTTTTGCCGCCATCAATGCACAGCGTCGCCATCTCGGCCTCAAGCGGCACAATTGAACCGTTGCCAGGTGCAGGTAGCCAGTTCAGCTTAAGTTGCAGCATTTCAGAAAGAATATTGGCACGCTGGGCTTCTTCTGGCGCACAGAAGCTGATGGCCAGGCCGCTGTTACCCGCACGCGCAGTACGTCCAATACGGTGTACATGCACTTCCGGATCCCATGCCAGTTCGTAGTTCACCACCAGCTCAAGCGATTTAATATCGAGGCCACGTGCTGCAACATCGGTTGCCACCAGCACGCGCGCGCTACCGTTAGCGAAACGAATCAGCGTCTGATCGCGATCGCGCTGCTCCAGGTCGCCATGGAGTGACAGCGCACTTTGCCCCGCGGCATTCAACGCATCGCACACGGCCTGGCAATCTTTTTTGGTGTTACAGAAGACAACGCACGATGCCGGCTGATGTTGACTGAGCAACTTTTGCAGCAACGAAATTTTGCCGTGTGTGGAGGTTTCAAAAAACTGTTGTTCAATCGCCGGCAGCGCATCCACCGTATCGATTTCAATCGTTAACGGATTTTGCTGCACCCGGCCACTGATTGCGGCAATCGCTTCCGGCCAGGTCGCCGAAAACAGCAGCGTTTGGCGTGACGCAGGCGCAAAGCGGATCACCTCATCAATGGCATCGCTAAAGCCCATATCCAGCATGCGATCGGCTTCATCCATTACCAGTGTATTCAGGGCTTCCAGCGACACGGTACCTTTTTGCAGGTGGTCGAGCAATCTGCCCGGCGTGGCGACAATAATATGTGGCGCATGTTGCAAAGAGTCACGCTGTGCGCCAAAAGGTTGTCCACCGCACAACGTTAATATCTTGGTATTCGGCAGGAAACGCGCTAATCGACGCAGTTCGCCCGCGACCTGGTCAGCCAGTTCACGTGTGGGGCATAAGACCAGCGACTGCGTCTGAAACAGCGCGGCATCAATGTGCTGTAACAGTCCAAGACCAAACGCGGCCGTTTTGCCACTGCCGGTTTTTGCCTGCACGCGAACATCTTTTCCTGCCAGGATCGCCGGTAGCGCAGCGGCCTGAACAGGCGTCATTTCAAGATAACCCAGCTCGTTAAGATTCTCGAGTTGAGCGGCAGGTAAAACATTCAGAGTAGAAAAAGCGGTCACAATTTAATCTCGCGGTAAGAACTTACAATTAGCAGGCGCGTATCCTCGCAGATCTGCGCCCGTGATGCGACAATTTAATCGGTTCTTCATCCGGCGGTGGATCGGGCATCGGCTGCGGACGAGGTATCGGGTCAGGAATGGGTACCGGATCGGTCGGTACAGAGTCGGTGTTGAGTGTGGGCAACGGTAGCAATAGCGTAAGACGGGTCATATTCCCTCCAGTCATTCAGGTTGACTCTTTTAGGGTAGACGCTCATTTCCTGCAGGCAAAAAAAAGCCGACTAATCTAAGTCGGCGTCGTACGAATCAATTGTGCTATGCAGTAATTCAAAAAAGGAAGTAAGACAATATGGAGCGCAACGCCCATCGCTTGACGTTGCATTCACCTGCGAGAGAGATATTGCCCCGAATAGGTAGAGAGTTTATTGACCTCGCTCAAAATATTAAACGTTTTCGCCCATCCGAGGCGGTAAAAAACGTTGTTGTTACAACCATTTACTACGATGCAACCATAAAGTAACACCACCAATCAGGAGCACTAACAGAATACAAAACAATGAGAAACCAAACTGCCAGCCGCCACCGGGAATTCCCCCAAGGTTAACGCCAAACAATCCGGTTAAGAATGTGCTGGGCAGAAAGACCATCGCCATCAACGACATGGTATAGGTTCTGCGAGCCAACGATTCCTGCATCACCTGCGCAATTTCATCCGCCATGATACCGGTCCGGGCAATACAGGCGTCAATCTCATCCAACCCTCTTCCCAGCCTGTCGGCGATATCCTGCATCCGGCGCCGCTGATCGTCGGTCATCCACGGCAGTCGTTCGCTCGCCAGACGTGCATAGGCATCTCGCTGTGGCGCCATATAGCGCCGCATGACGATCAGTTGCTTACGCAACAGTGCCAGAAAGCCGCGCGGTGGGATTTGTTGATCGAGTAAATTGTCTTCCAGATCGATAATTTTGTCGTGCAGCTGTTCAATAAACTCACTGGCATGATCGGTTAACGCGTCACAGACATCCACCAACCAACTGCCACAGTCATTCGGCCCCGTTCCTTCTTGCAAATCGCTGATCACATCATCCAACGCCAGCACCTTACGCTGACGCGTCGAGACAATCAGCCGCTCATCCATATATAAACGCATTGCCACCAGTTGGTCTGGACGCTCATCCGTGCTGCCATTAATACACCGCAGGGTGATCAGCGTGCCTTCCCCTATCCGGCTGACTCGTGGGCGCGTACTTTCACCGGCCAGCGCATCGCGCACAATATTAGGAAGCAGAGGCGTCGTCGCCAACCACTTCGCGCTATCAGAATGGGTATAATTAAGATGCAACCAGCAGGGATGCTGAGCATCGATCACATCGTTATCTTCCAGCGGTTTTACTCCGCCCTGGCCATCCAGTAGCCAGGCAAACACGGCATCCGGCACATTAACGTCCGCTCCCTTAATGGCTTCCACAGCGCCTCCACAGTCATTCAGTCTTTTTCGTTAGTCTAGCCTGCAGATTATGTTAAGCAATATCTCATTATCCCATTGTGCTGAAATGATTCAGAAAAGTTAAATAAAAATGAAAACGCCGACGACGTCGGCGCGGGTGACTACAGGATTAGAATGAATGACCGTATTTATCCCGTCGGCTGAGCCCCGAAGGTGTTACGGTGCCGTGAGGTTGTGGGAAAAATTCTTTTTCCGGAGTGTTACTTAAATGAAATTTATGTGTTCGTGACTGCAGGTCGTTTACCTGATTTTTCAGAATGGCAGATGAATCCGATAACTCATCAACCATGATGGCATTACTTTGAGTCACGTTTTCCAACTCTGCCAGGGCCTGGGTAATCTTTACGATACCCTTCTCCTGTTCCCGCGTGGTGGTTAATATCTCCCCCATCAATTGGTCCAATTGCCCGGCGCCGCCCACGATATCCTGCATGTTTTTTTCGGCTTCGCGGACAATAGCCGCCCCTTCGCGCACGTTGTAATGTGTTTCATCAATCAGCCGTTTAATACTCTTTGCCGCTTCAGCACTACGATGGGCCAGCGTCCTCACCTCTCCCGCTACCACGGAAAACCCCTTGCCGTGCTCACCTGCTCGTGCTGATTCCACAGCTGCGTTTAATGCCAGAATATTCGTCTGAAAAGCAATGCCGTCAATCAGGGCGATGATTTCCGTCATCTGCTGCGCGCATTCGGTGATAGAGCGCATATTGGTCGCAACCTGTACCATTAATTCGCCCCCCTGACGGGCAGAGTGTGTAGCGATATTCGCCTGGGCACTGGCCAACTGCGTATTCTCAGCATTATTGCGTGTACTGATGGCTATCTCATCCATATTGGCAGAGGTTTGCGTTAACGCCCCTGATTGCTGCTCCGTTTTAACCGACAGCGCTGCACTGCGGTCCGCAAGTTGTTCAGAGAGCATCATCGCCGTGCGTGAAGAAGTGCGGATTTCGCTGACTAACGCAGAAATATTACTCGATAAGCTATTGATACCCGGAATAAGTCGCCCGGCGCAATTATTTCCGAACTCAGGAATACTGATCGCCAAATTCCCTGACGTGACCTCTTCAATGCTTTTTTTAACGGTATTGATTGGTTCAACGAGATATTTTGTCATGTACCACCACAGACATAATATCGAGATCAGACTCACTACGTCAGTATAAATAATAGTATCAATCTCTGTGGATAATAATAACTCCATCACATTGAGAATAAAAAGTGTTAATGTCACAAATGAAATAATAAACGTCCTGACGCTTATATTCTTCAACATTTCAGCTCTGCTCACCAAGAAATAATATAAATACGGGTAGTAATTTTTATAGCAGTTGCGACACAGATTACCATTCGCTTACGCAGAAACCTTAATTTTCAACTGGACCCTAACCCACTTTCACTTAAGGCGTATTATTACAGTTTAAATTTTCATTAATGCCACATTTTTCTCTGCCAAAGCGGGTCACGGCACCAACGTTCAGATTATTGTGATGAGGAGCACGCCACGAACACAAAATGCGCAAAAACATAAATATGGTGAATGTTTATATAAGCGAAAATAGAATATTTCCTATTTTGAGAGGTTCAAGCTAATACTCATGATGAAATATTAAGACTATTCCTGGTTTTATCGGGTTAACTTGACAAAACCTGCTAGATTTAACATCACGACTTTTTATCTATAGGTAGTACGATGTTGCACGTGTCGTGGGACCCTGTACTGATTGGGATTTCCTTTGTAGTCGCTTTTATTGCCTCTTTTATTGCTCTCGACAGTGCGGGAAAAGTGGCAATCTCCAGTCGACGAGAATCGACCTTCTGGCGGTTATCCGGTGGTGCGACGCTGGGTCTGGGGATCTGGTCAATGCATTTTATTGGTATGCTGGCCATGAAAATGAGCATGTCGATAAATTATCATTTCGTACTCACCGCGTGCTCTTTTCTCATTGCTCTTGTAAGTGCAACGTTTGCCATCAATATCGCCATATCGGGTCAGACGCTTTCAACAAAACGCCTGGTTGTCGCCACGAGTCTATTAAGCACTGGCGTAGTGGCAATGCACTACGTTGGCATGGCGGCCATTATTGAACATGTGGCAATTATCTGGGATCGCAGGCTTATTCTGCTCTCTGTGGTCATTGCCGTCGTGGCGTCGGGCGTGGGTTTATGGCTGGCGTTTCATTTACGCCAAAATACCCGGCGCGCGTTGATCTACCGCCTTATTGCCGCGCTCATTATGGCGCTGGCTATTGCGTCTATGCATTACACCGGGATGAGTGCTGCAACTTTCACTCACGTCACGCACACCGCGCACGAGGGGATCTCCACGCTGGAACTCTCCATTTGGGTCAGCGCCATAACGATGGTGATCCTGGGGATAATGCTGGTGATTTCGATGGTGGACGCCCAACTACGGACATCACGACTGGCAGATAATTTGCATCAATTAAACTGTCAGCTCGAACATCAGGTCCACTTTGACCCGCTGACTGGACTTGCCAACCGCACCCAGATCGATGCCTGCTTACAGTCCTGCATGCAGGACTCCAAACTGCATCAACACCCGTTTTCGCTAGTCTTTATCGACCTCGATCGGTTCAAAGTGGTTAACGATACCTGGGGTCATCACATGGGTGATCAATTGCTGATCGCCAGCACTCAACGCATCTATACCTGTCTCGATGAGACCATGACCCTCGCAAGACTGGGTGGGGATGAATTTATGCTGCTGGTTCCGAATAGCGGCAGAGAGGCTATCTCCGACCTGCTGACCCGTGTTGCCAATGTTATCAAAGAGCCGTTTTCGTTATGTGGACATTCTCTTCGGGTGTCGTTAAGCGCAGGAAGCAGTATTTATCCTGAACATGGCGCAACGTTGCATGAGTTAAAAGTGAAGGCTGACATGGCGATGTACCATGTTAAACAGGCTGGCAGAAACGGTTGGGCAATATACACGCCAGAAATGGAGGCAATCGCAGATACACCACCGACATTTTTACAGGAACTGTCGCAGGCGCTTGAGCATAATCAATTCGAGCTATGGTATCAGCCTAAATATACCGCAGGGGATCATACGCTGACCGGTTTTGAAGCACTCCTTCGCTGGCACCACCCCGAGCGCGGCATGCTGCTGCCTGCTGAATTTCTTCCCGCGCTTGAGGAGACAGGTCTGATCATTCCAGTCGGTGACTGGGTTATTCATCAGGCCTGTTTTCAGTTACACCAATGGGCGTCGCAAGGTCATAGCCAGTGGACGCTCGCCGTAAATCTTTCATCCGCCCAGTTTGAACAGCATGATATCGTCGATTTTGTCTGCAATGCTCTCGCGCAATATCAGCTATCACCGACACAATTAACGCTGGAACTGACTGAAAGTACAGCCCTTAAAAATTTAAAGCATAGCGTCGACGTTTTGAATGCATTTTCTGCACTCGGCATCACCATTTCTATTGATGATTTTGGCACCGGTTATTCAAATATCCTGATGTTAAAGTCACTCCCGGCGCGGGAATTAAAAATTGACAGAATATTTGTCAAAGATATTAGTGAGAACAGCAAAAATACAAAAATCGTGTCTACTATTATTGACATAGCCCACTCGATGAATATGTGCGTAGTGGCTGAGGGTATAGAGACACATGAGCAGGAAATACTCCTCACCCAGATGGGATGCAGAGTTTTACAAGGTTTTCTGTTTGCTAAGCCCCTGCCCGCACATCAGATCCATGAATTGATACACACAGAAAGCAGCGTAAAACCGATACTGGCCGCACAGGCATTGTCTCACCAGGAATCAATATCGTTGTGAGACTGAAAAAGAAATATTAGTTGCCAGTTGGTCGGCAACATAGCCAATGAAGATAACGGGATTATCGATGAGCACAAACGAACTGCATTCACTGGATTTATTAACCATTCCGGTCTGGCTCGTTTCGCCCTATACCGAGGACCTGGTATTCGCCAATACCGTAGCTCGGGAAATCATGCAAGCTGGGGATTTCTCACGCCTCAGGAAGGGGGTGTTTTCGACCCATGCTCAGGCCGACTTAACCCAGTATCTCAGCGACCTGAAAAATCAGCATGACATTGTGGAAATCCTCACAGTTTGCCGGGACGGAGAGGAAATTGCCCAGGCCTGCCGTCTGTCGATCAGAGTTCTGGCTAATTGCGGTGACGTCATTCTTTTTGAAGGTATTGAAACCCCGGCGGCACAAGGGCTTAAAGCCAGTCGTTCCGCCAATTACCAACGTAAGAAACAGGGATTTTACGCGCGTTTTTTCCTGACAAACTCAGCGCCGATGCTGCTCATCGATCCGTCTCGCGATGGGTTGATTGTCGACGCCAACCTCAGTGCGCTGAATTTTTATGGTTACAGCCATGACGTGATGTGCCAGAAACATACCTGGGAAATTAACATGCTGGGGCGTCACGTCTTACCGGTGATGCATAAAATTGCGCATCTGCCTGGCGGCCATAAGCCCTTACATTTTGTCCACAAACTGGCCGACGGCAGCACTCGTCACGTGCAAACCTACGCTGGCCCCATCGAGATTTACGGTAATAAACTGATGCTGTGCATTATTCACGATATTACCGAGCAAAAACGCCTTGAGCAGGAACTGGAACGGGCTGCACTGCGTGACGCCTTAACCGGATTATTCAATCGCAGGCATTTTTATCACATCACTGAAGCGGAACAAACGCACGCTATGCCGCTGACGCAGGACTATAGCTTGTTACTGATCGACACCGATCGTTTTAAAAGCATTAACGATCTCTTCGGTCATTTGAAGGGCGATGAGGTGCTTTGCGCGCTAGCCCGCACGCTGGAAGCCTGCGCGCGTAAAGACGATCTGGTCTTTCGTTGGGGAGGTGAAGAATTTTTGCTGCTCCTGCCACGTACATCTCTCGATGTTGCACTTAATCTGGCAGAAACCCTACGTGCAACGGTTGCCCGTGTCGGCCTGCCGGGCCTTCCCCGCTTTACCGTCAGCATCGGCGTGGCACGACACGAAGCGAATGAAAGCATTGATGAATTGTTCAAACGCGTGGACGACGCGTTATACAAAGCCAAGAACGAAGGCAGAAACCGGGTGCTGGCAGCCTGAGATCGCAGCCGTTAACGACTGCGCTTTGCATGGCGCTCCCAGTTTTCCTGTTTGGCCTGCGCCGTTTTGCGAAGTGCAACATAACATGCCCCGCTACCACCATGGTGCGGCAGTGCACTGCAGTACGCCTGCACGTCGTCAAACTCCGTCAACCAACGCGCCACATAGCTGCGCACGATATTGGCATGGGAATTATCGTCTCGTCCCTTGCCATGAATAATGAGGACGTTGCGCAGCCCCTCCTGTAGGGCCTGATGGATAAAACTGAATAACATCTGACGACATGTTTCGACCGGCTGACGCAAAAGATTGAGACTCGCCTGCTGGGGATACTTTCCGCTCCGCAGCTTATCGGTAACGCCCTGCTGTAACCCCTCGCGATGAAATGCCAGCGGTTCGTTCAACGGTACGATCTCCAGAAAACCTGTAGAGAGAAAATTATCCAACTGCAGCGTATCAATACGCGCTGGCGCACGAGGATTGCGCGAAGGCTGCCAGTGGATATCAGTACAGCCTTTCAGAGGTTCAACATCCCCCATAGCGTCCAGAAACAATGATGCGTCATCAGGGTTCATGTTTCATCCTCCAGCATTTTGCGACGGTCATTATCATAACTGCGCACTATTATACCGACAACTATACCGACAACGGTTTACAGCTATTTCCAATAATCAGGCGATTCTACTCGGTGGTTTAAGTCGTGGATCTTAGGGGGTATAGCTGTGAATATCCTTGGCGTGATAAGGTGTAAGCCCGCCAGATGACACGGGTATTGCCCCGCCGGTATTGAGAGAAACGGATGCTTAATTTACTTGAAGACACCATTGCAACACCGCTAGGTCCACTGTGGGTGATTTGCGATGAACAATTTCGCCTGCGCGCCGTCGAATGGGATCAGCACAGCGATCGTATGGAACAGCTGCTGGATATTCATTATCGCACTGAAGGCTATCAGCGCATTGCCGCAAAAAACCCCGGGGGGTTAAGCGATAAGTTGTCTGAATATTTCGCGGGGAATCTGGGCATTATTGACACACTGGAAACGGCCACCGCAGGTACCCCGTTTCAGCGGGAAGTCTGGCAAGCGCTACGCGCGATCCCCTGTGGTCAGGTGATGCACTATGGGCAACTGGCCGAACAACTGGGGCGTCCCGGTGCCGCCAGGGCCGTGGGTGCAGCAAACGGTTCTAACCCAGTCAGCATCGTTGTTCCCTGCCATCGCGTGATTGGACGCAACGGTACCATGACCGGATATGCAGGTGGTGTGCAGCGTAAAGAGTGGTTATTGCGCCATGAAGGCTATTTGCTACTCTAGAATCCAGGCAATTAATGCCTTATTCATCACACTTCTACATAAAGCAACCGCAGATAAAGTGCGGTTAATCAAACAGATACAAACATTCAACTCGCTTATGCCTGAATTATTCTCTCTTAGGGGTAGGTCAGGCTTACGTGCTCACCAAAAAGATGTTAAAATTGACAAATATCAATTACGGCTTGAGCAGACCTATGATCCCGGAAAAGCGAATTATACGGCGCATTCAGTCTGGCGGTTGTGCTATCCATTGCCAGGATTGCAGCATCAGCCAGGATTGCATCCCGTTCACACTTAACGAGCACGAGCTTGACCAGCTCGATAATATCATTGAGCGTAAAAAGCCTATCCAAAAGGGGCAGACGCTCTTTAAAGCAGGCGATGAACTTAAATCACTCTATGCTATCCGCTCCGGAACGATTAAAAGCTATACCATTACCGAACAAGGCGATGAGCAAATTACCGGTTTCCATCTGGCCGGCGATTTAGTCGGTTTTGACGCCATCGGTAGCGGTCATCATCCGAGCTTCGCACAGGCGCTGGAAACCTCAATGGTCTGTGAAATCCCATTCGAGACCCTGGACGATCTGTCCGGTAAGATGCCGAATCTGCGTCAGCAGATGATGCGTCTGATGAGCGGCGAGATCAAAGGCGATCAGGACATGATCCTGTTGCTGTCGAAGAAGAACGCAGAAGAACGTTTAGCGGCCTTCATCTACAACTTGTCCCGTCGTTTTGCCCAACGTGGATTCTCGCCTCGCGAATTCCGCCTGACCATGACTCGCGGAGATATTGGTAACTATCTCGGCCTCACGGTAGAAACCATCAGTCGTCTGCTGGGTCGATTCCAGAAAAGCGGCATGCTGGCGGTGAAAGGCAAATATATCACTATCGAGAATAGCGACGCACTGGCTGTTCTTGCTGGCCATTCACGCAACGTAGCGTAATCGTTCTGCAAGCATCGCTATTACCCTTCTGTCACATCGCTAAATGTTCCCAATTTAACGATCTGGCAGAAGGTTCTCTTCTGCTCTAATCATCATTCATCGACTCTTTTCCGCTTTGCCCGTCTGGTATCCGTTTTCTGCTTACAACAAATGCATCCGCTATGAGTCAGTCACAATACAAAGGAATGTTATGAATTATATTCAAAGGGAAAAGCAGTGCTCAGCTCTGCAATTACATACAAGTCTGGACGCTGACCTGAAGGGCTATCAATGGGCGCGTGATCATGCCGGTCAATCTGGCGCAGTCATTTATCGATTGTATAGTAAAGCTGGTGCGCCGGAATTGTACCTGAAGCAAGGTAGAGGGACCGTTGCCGATGATATTACAGATGAAATGATCCGACTTAACTGGCTGAAGGCTTATTTACCACTTCCGGCTATCAAGCATTTTACCCGCACAGGGGATGAAGCGCTGCTACTCACAACAGCGATACCCGGCAAGACTGCGTTTCAGATGTTAGAAGAATACCCAGCTGCACAGAATAGTATTGTTGATGCACTTGCTGTATTCCTGCAGCGGTTACACCAGATCCCTGTAAGCCACTGTCCTTTTAACAGCGATCATTTGTTTCGGCTCGCATTGGCGCAAACACGAATGAATAGCGGTCTGGTTGATGCTGATGATTTTGATGATGAGCGCAAGGGGTGGTCTGTTGAACAAGTCTGGAATGAGATGCAGTCCCTTTTACCCTTCTCGCCCGACTCCGTGGTGACGCACGGAGACTTCTCACTGGATAACGTTATTATTAGCCAGGGTGAAGTGGTGGGTTGTATTGATGTTGGTCGCGTTGGTATCGCCGATCGATACCAGGATCTTGCCATTCTCTGGAACTGTCTCGGTGATTTTTCACCGTCTTTACAGAATAGACTTTTTCATACATATGGCATCACAACCCCTGATCTGAAAAAGTTGCAGTTTCATTTGATGCTCGATGAGTTTTTTTAAATTGACGAGAAATCTCAACCCGTTCTGGCATCAAAGGGTTACAACGGCTAAGAACAGTTGCTCTCATTTCTTGGGATACGGACAAAAAACAGGGATTCTCCCGATTTATTGATCTGGCAGGAGGTTCTCCCCTGTTTCAATCCACATTATTGGGTTACTCTTTTAATGACAAACTGCGGTGACAGTTGTAAGGAGACCCTGTATGGCTATGTATCAAAACATGCTGGTGGTCATCGATCCGAACCAGGACGATCAACCTGCATTACGGCGAGCTGTTTATTTGCATCAACGGATTGGTGGCAAAATTAAAGCCTTTTTGCCGATCTATGACTTTTCCTATGAGATGACTACCCTGTTGTCGCCCGATGAGCGGACGGCAATGCGTCAAGGTGTTATCAGTCAGCGAACGGCATGGATACGCGAGCAAGCGAAATACTATATTGATGCAGGTATTCCTCTTGATATTAAAGTGGTCTGGCACAACCGTCCCTTCGAAGCCATCATCCAGGAAGTCATCAGTGCTAAGCATGACCTGGTCCTTAAAATGGCGCACCAGCACGACCGCCTGGAGGCGGTGATTTTCACCCCAACCGACTGGCATTTATTACGTAAATGCCCAAGTCCGGTGTGGATGGTCAAAGACCAACCATGGCCGGAAGGCGGGAAGGCGTTGGTTGCCGTCAACCTGGCCAGCGAAGAAGCGTATCACAACGCGCTTAACGAAAAGCTGGTCAAAGAAACGCTGATGCTCGCAGATCAGGTTAACCATACCGAAGTACATTTGGTGGGGGCTTACCCTGTTACCCCAATCAACATCGCCATTGAACTGCCTGAGTTTGACCCTAGCGTTTATAACGACGCGATTCGCGGACAGCACCTGCTGGCCATGAAGGCATTGCGTCAGAAATTCAGCATCGATGAGAAAGTCACGCACGTTGAAAAAGGACTGCCTGAAGAGGTCATTCCTGATTTAGCAGAGCATTTACAGGCGGGTATCGTAGTACTGGGTACCGTGGGGCGCACCGGTATTTCTGCCGCATTCCTTGGCAATACGGCGGAACAGGTCATCGACCATCTACGCTGCGATCTGCTGGTCATTAAGCCCGATCAGTATCAGACGCCGGTTGAACTGGACGACGAAGACGATTGATCACGCAGCAACCTGCCGGATGACGATGTCGTCCGGCATCATAAGCGCTTAGTGCTTATCCTCGCCGCCAAGGAAATAGATCCCAAGCGGGATTGCCAGCAGAATAGTAAACACCATACTGTAGACGCCAATCATTGCCGATTGGATGGCATACATGGAAGCCGTCCAGTCAGACAGCGGGATATTGTACTGTTCAATCACCCCACCTATAGTGGCTCGCGTCACCACCGATGCGGCGATGATAAACACTCCAAGCAGACACAACAGAAATTTTCTTCCCTTAGCTGTCTTCAGCTTAGCCATGATCATAGTCTCGTCCTTTTCTTGTGCAGATGAAAATATTGTCACTTTGCAATAACAATACCATGACATCAACTCACTGTCTGCTACATAAACTGCCTGCGGGGTTGACACCCGCGTTATTCAACTGAAAATAGCGCTAATTGTATTATTTCTATCTCCTCATGATGAATGATATGACAGCCTGTTACAGGTAAAATACCTGAGGTTCAGGATGTCAGATGATATTTTGCTAACACGGAGTAGCCAGGGAGAATCATGATCGCTAAATTGTTTATGAATAATGCCTTTAATCTGACGGTCATTCTCAGTTGCTGTGCAGCATTAGTGCTGATGAGCGTCTGGTTTCATCGTAGTGAAAAACACTGCAAAGGATTTATATTCCACGCGGCGCAGTTTTTCGTCTATGCCATTATTATCGGTACGTTTGGCAGCATCGCCAATAACGTTATCGACAGCTATAAACTGACATTTGTCTCGCCCAGCGTGGTCAATTTTCTTTGTACCTCGTTGATTGCATTGATTTTAACCACAAAACTCTTTCTGGTGATTAACCAGTTTGAAAAAACGCAGATCAACAAAGGCCGGGACATTACCAGTGCGCGGATCCTGTCGCGTATTATTAAGATTACGATCGTCGTCGCCATCGTTTTACTGTACGGCGAGCATTTTGGTATGAGCCTGTCTGGCCTGTTAACCTTCGGTGGTATCGGTGGTATTGCTGTCGGTATGGCGGGGAAAGATATTCTGAGCAATTTCTTCTCAGGTATCATGCTGTATTTTGACAGACCGTTCAGCATCGGTGACTGGATCCGCTCCCCGGACAGAAACATCGAAGGTACGGTGACCGAAATTGGCTGGCGGATGACCAAAATAAACACCTTCGATCATCGTCCCCTGTATGTGCCCAATTCGATTTTCTCATCAATTAGCGTAGAAAACCCGGGCAGGATGAGCAATCGACGGATAAAAACGGTGATCGGGTTGCGGTATGAGGATGCCGATAAAATAAGCACAATTGTCGATGCGATCAGACAGATGCTGCAAAATCACCCTGGAATTGACCAGAAGCAGACCCTACTGGTCTACTTTAATGAGTTTGCCGATTCTTCGCTGAATATTATGGTCTACTGCTTCACCAAAACAACCGTATGGCAGGAGTGGCTTGCCGTACAGCAGGATGTTTATTTGAAAATTATCACCCTGGTCCAGGAAAACGGCGCTGACTTTGCCTTCCCAAGCCAGACGCTGTATATGGACAATCCTCAGGCTTCTGCTCATTAAAAGGCATAAGGCGCGGAACCCCGCGTCTTATTAGTCTATCAATCAGGGAAGTTGGTTGTATTCTTCGTCGGCCACGGGTTCCAGCCATTCGTTCGAGGCGCCTGGAGCCGGGATTTCCACCGCGATATGCGCAAACCAACTCGCGTTATGCAACAATCTCAATTAAATTGCCGTCGGGATCGTGAATGACCGCTTCGTAATAGCCATCGCCAGTGGTACGCGGACCGGAGACGAGGATCCCCTGCTGTTTGGCGCGCATTGATATTGAGTCGACGTTCTCTACCCCACCAACAGAGATCGCCAGATGTACCCACCCGGTGGTGTTATTGTCGGGCACCGCCTGGCTCAGGCCGGGTTTAGTCATTAACTCAATCGCAATACTCTCGCCAATTTTGACAAAATAGGATTCAAACCCGGGATTAGTTTTACTGGCGTATTTTTCGTTAATCTCACCGCCCAAAAAGGTGATCCAGAAACGGGCCTGCCGCTCGAGATCCTGGGTCCACAGCGCCATATGTGCAATCTTCATCACCTGCCTCTCTCAAACACGCCCATTAAGGGACATTGACAATACCAGTCATAATGCACGATCATGATTATTATTGCTCGATATTTATTTTACCAGGAGTTTTGATGCTCGATTATGCTGCATTCCCGGAACAACGTCAGTCGCTGATTTATCAAATCCTGCAGGAAAACGGTAGGGTTGTCTGTTCCGAGCTTGCCGGTCGACTCGGCGTGTCAGAACACACAATTCGTCGGGATTTGCATGAACTAAGTAAAGAAGGTGTCTGCAAAAAAGTGTACGGTGGGGCCGTCATTTCTTTGCCGGAATCTGAAGATATGTCGGTGAGGAAAACAAAAAATACGGCGAAAAAGAGTAGCCTCGCGCAACGCTGTGCCCGACTGGTCAAATCCGGCAGCTGTATCTTTATTGATAGCGGAACCACCAATCTGGCGATGGCTGAAGCGTTACCCGCCGAGCTTGCTTTGACCGTCGTGACTAATTCTCCGGAAATTGCCACCGCTCTGCTCAAGAAACCGTTGTACGATGTCATAATCCTCGGTGGCCCGATACAGCGCTCATCCGGTGGAAGTGTAGGCACCACCGCGATAACCCAGGTGCAGGGCATTTTGTTTGACCAGGGATTTATTGGCGGCTGCGCAATGGCACCGGAATCTGGTTTAACCGGGTTTGACTATGCCGACTGTGAGTTCAAGAAAGCGGTGATTAAGCAGTGCAATGAAACTATTGTCGCGCTGACGGCGGATAAGATCCCCGCGGTGGCCCGATATGTGGTCGCTCAGAGCAGCGAAATCGATGTGATAGTGGTAGAGGAAAACATTAGCAAACAGTATGGCACCACTTTTCAGGCGCACGACATCCGGATTTATACCGTGTAACGCTCTCTCTGTGACGTCAACGAGTCACAGAGGCAAATAGCACAGTGCTAAATTTCGCCCCTGCCGTTAACGCGGTGATGGCTGACAGGTAATCCAGACGAATGTTTTGCGGACTTTCCTGCCTTTCAACCACCAAATACTCCTCTTTACCTGCCGTTGTTCGTGTCGTCACGGCTCTGGCATCAAAGACTGTGCCGTCGGTGAGCACAATACGCAGCATATAGCGGTATATGCAGGCGATCTCCAGGTAATCATGAAGGTCACAATCAACAGGGTGATACTTTTCTGTGGAATACATAACGGTCCCTGAGCATTCGATCGGATGTTCGGGAAATTGCCAATGCAACGCCCCGAACGCTTGTGTTATTTCAAGGCTTCGATAGGTGCGCCGAAGTTGATATGCAGCACATTGCCATCGATGACCAACGCCGGAACAGACTTCACGCCAGCCAACTCAGCCTCTGCCACCCGAGCAGGCTGTTCTCCCAGGTGAATGACATCAACCTCCACATCAGGGGACAGATGTTGTAGCAGCGTTTGTTCTGCGGATACGCACACCGGGCAACCAGCATGATAAAACCGGGCTTTGCTCATAATACCTCTCCTGTGAATTATAGTATCGATTCGATACCATAATTCATACTACGAGAGATTTAGACTTTGTCAATATAGTTTTTAGTCGATACTCTATGCCGAGGAGGATTTTGTAATGCACGATATGTCACTTTTCGACGTTATGGACAGGCTTTCTAGCCTGATGCGGATGTGGTTTCGCCAGCATCCATTACTGTCGGATCTGCAACCAGTACAGCTCAGCGCGTTAATGTATCTGGCGCGCTGCAACCGCTATTCCAATACGCCGCTCGGCGTGACGGATTACCTCGGTCTCACCAAAGGTACGGTATCCCAGTCGCTTAAGCTTCTGGAAACCAAAGGGTTGATCGTGCGCAAGCAGGATGATCGCGATAAACGCAGCGTTCATCTGCAGTTAACTGGGTCAGCCAACACCTTACTGGATGCGCTGCTTCCCCCCACATTTTTAGTGGCAGGCGAATCGGCAATGGGTGAACGCGCGACGCAGCTAAAAGAACTGTTGTTCGAACTACTAAGAGAAATTCAGCGGACCCACAATGTGCCAGGCTTTGGTCTGTGCCATAGCTGTCGGTTTCACCAAAAAATAAAGGGTCAGGGATTTTGTAATCTGACGAAAGAGGTGTTGAGTAAAGATGATTCAATGCTAATTTGCCGGGAGCACCAGCCCCCGGAGTAACAGGAAAAGGCTGGCACGAAAATTCCCCAGCCGATACCAGATTTAATGCTTCTCAATATACATGCTGCGGCTGTATGCCACATCTTCAGGGTTGGTAATCGGATACCCCTTCAGCCATGGCTTAATTAAACGACCATTGGTGTACTGATAAATCGGAGCAATTGGCGCCTGCTCCATCAGTATTTTTTCTGCCGCATTATAGTCCGCATTACGGGCTTTTTCGGTGCTTTCCATCGTGGCCTGGGTCAACACTTTATCGTACGCGGGATTAGTAAACCGCGAAATATTGCCCGTGTGAGTCGAGGTTAATAACGACAGGAAGGTAGATGGCTCATTGTAATCCCCCACCCAGGAAGCACGGATAACATCGAAATTACCGGTATTACGACTGTCGATGTAGGTTTTCCACTCCTGGTTTTGCAACTTCACATCAACGCCCAGGTTTTTTTTCCACATTGACGCGACGGCGATGGCAATCTTCTGATGGTTTTCTGACGTATTATACAACAGCGTCAGATTTAGCGGTTTTTGCGGTCCATAGCCCGCCGCACGCAGCAGCGTCTTCGCCTGCGCGTTCAGCTCTTCCTGACTCATTTGCTCAAACGGTGAAGGTTCAGGCGTAAATCCCGCCGTGACATCCGGGGTAAAATGCCAGGCCGGTTTTTCGCCGGTTCCGAGGACTTTTTCCGCCATCAGACGACGATCGATAGTCATGCTGAGCGCCAGACGCACGCGTGAATCAGCCGTTGGACCTTTCTGGGTGTTAAACGCATAATAATAGGTGCCGAGCTGCGGCGGCGTATAAACCTGTCCCGGAATATCCTTCAGTAGTTTCTGATACATGTTCTTCGGGAAGGATTCCGTAATATCAATATCGCCAGCCAGATAACGTTTTGTTGCCGCAGATTCCTGGTTAATCGGCAGGAAAGTGACTTTTTGCAGCACGGTGTTAGCGTTATCCCAATAGTGCGTATTTGGTACCACCACCAATTTTTCGTTAACCACGCGGTCTTTTAATACATACGCGCCGTTACCGATTAAATGACCCGGTCTCGTCCACTCTTTACCACTTTCAACATTGGCTTTCTGTACCGGATAAAACGCAAAGTTAGCCGTTAAATTCGCAAACCACGGCAGCGGTTTATCCAGCTGAATTCTTAAGGTGCGGGCATCTACCGCGCTAACGCCCAGCGTATCGGGAGTGGCTTTACCATCGATAATCGACTGCGCATTATTGATCCCGGCTAGCGCCGCGAACCAGGCAAACGGAGACAGTGTTTTCGGATCAACCAGACGCTGCCAGCTGTAAACAAAATCTTGTGCCGTTACCGGCGTACCGTCGGCCCATTTGGCATTATCACGCAGCGTAAACGTCCAGACACGGTTATCGTTACTCTTCCACTGGGTGGCAACGCCAGGCACAATTTCGCCCTTTTCGTTTTGGTTAACCAGCCCTTCAAATAAATCACGAATGACCTGAATTTCTGGTAACCCCACAGCCTTGGCCGGATCGAGCGAGGCCGGTTCATCTTTGATATGACGCACCAGTTCTTGTTTCTCTGCCAGTACCGTACCGCTGGGTACATCCGCAGCCCAGGACAAGGAAATGCTGCTAACCAACAGCGCACAACAGGTTACTGGAACAGAATGCCGCATAAGATACCCTCAAATCTGACCATTAAGTGAATGTGTAATTATTTGTATCGCCAGCAGGAAATGCAATTAACTTCGGACAAGAAAGTGATATTACACCTGAAAAGATAAGTGTGTGAAAACGATTTGATTATCCATACATTTTGCACAACACTGCGAATAACAATTTATGCATTCAGAGATGACTATGACCGTTACCCGTCCCCGTGCCGAGCGCGGCGCATTTCCGCCAGGAACCGAACATTACGGACGTTCACTCTTAGGTGCCCCGTTAATTTGGTTTCCCGCGCCGGCAGCCGATCATGATAGTGGACTCATTCTGGCGGGTACCCACGGTGACGAAAACGCATCAATTGTCACGCTGTCCTGCGCCTTGCGTACGCTTACCCCTTCCCTGCGCCGTCACCACGTGGTACTGGCGGTAAACCCTGACGGGTGTCAGCTCGGCCTGCGCGCCAATGCTAACGGGGTTGATCTCAATCGTAATTTCCCGGCAGCAAACTGGAAAGCAGGTGAAACTGTCTATCGCTGGAACAGTAGTGCAGAAGAACGCGATGTGGTGCTGTTGACGGGGGATCATCCGGGTTCCGAACCGGAAACCCAGGCACTGTGTCAGTTGATTCACCGCATTCATCCCGCCTGGGTGGTCTCATTTCACGACCCGCTGGCCTGTATTGAAGATCCGAGGCACAGCGAACTGGGCGAGTGGCTGGCGCGAGGGTTTGAACTCCCCCTCGTCACCAGCGTGGGTTATGAAACGCCGGGATCATTTGGTAGCTGGTGTGCCGACCTGAACCTACACTGCATTACCGCAGAGTTCCCGCCCATATCTTCAGATGAAGCCAGCGAAAAATACCTGCTGGCGATGTCCAATTTGCTGCGCTGGCACCCTAAAGATGGAGTTGCCCGGTCGTAAAATGCAGGGCGGGCTGCACATCGTTCGCAAGCCAGGTCGGGCCGTCGAGATCGGCAAAGCAGACCTGCGGCGTCAGCGGCAAGGCGGCGTTAATCGCGCGCGATGTGCACAGCATGCATCCCAGCATCAATGCAAAACCCTGTTCTCGGGCTTCGGTCGCCAGCGCCAGTGCTTCCGTCAGGCCACCGGTTTTATCCAGCTTAATGTTCACCATCTCATAGCGTCCGTGCAACGCTTTCAGGCTACTGCGGGTATGGCAGCTTTCATCCGCGCAGATGGGCAGCGGATGCACAAAATTCTCCAGCGCGGCATCGTCCTGAGCAGGCAGCGGCTGTTCCAGCATGGCAACACCTAAGTCAGCCAGCAGCTGACAGCGTGCGGCCAGACCTTCGGCACGCCAGGACTCATTGGCATCAACAATCAACGTTGCATCAGGAACAACCGAACGAATAGCGACCATACGTTCGCTGATTAAGCGCGCATCCAGTTTGACTTTCAGCAGCGTCGCCCCGTTCTCCCACAGGGCGGCAGCGCTTGCCGCCATCTGTTCCGGCGTGCCGATCACCACCGTCTGAGCCGTCGTTACCGTTGCATCGAGTTCGACACCGACCTGCTCCACCAGGGTTTGCTGCTGTTGCCGGGCACTTAAATCCCAAAGCGCGCAGTCGACAGCATTACGTGCGGCACCGGCAGGCAGTAGCTTTTGTAAATCTTCGCGCGTCAGTCCGTTTTCCAGCTGTGGGGTGATACCCATAATTTGCGCCAGTACCGAGGCATCGCTCTCGCCATAGCGAGGATAAGGCGTACACTCGCCGATCCCCTTCACGCCGTTTTCTTCCAGTTCGACCACCACCACGTGCGCTTCGGTCCTGCTGCCACGGGCAATGACAAACGGGGTGTGTAACGGCCAGGCTTCCTCATATACCTTCACTGTTCTCATTTGTTTTCCTTATGCAGTCCCGGAAGTGGATATCCGCAAATAGCGTTTGCCGTGTTAACTGTTGATGGCATAAACTAACCTCGACGTTAACTATATGTAAACAGGAAGATAACCATGTCACAAACCGTTCATTTCCAGGGCAACCCGGTTGCCGTTGCTGGCTCCATTCCTCAGGCAGGTAGCAAAGCGCAGGCTTTTACCCTTGTGGCTAAAGACCTGTCTGACGTTACGCTGGGCCAGTTTGCCGGCAAGCGCAAAGTGCTGAATATTTTCCCAAGCATCGATACCGGCGTCTGTGCGGCATCGGTACGTAAGTTTAACCAACTGGCGACAGAAATCGACAATACTGTCGTACTGTGTATTTCAGCCGACCTGCCATTCGCCCATTCTCGCTTTTGTGGCGCGGAAGGTCTGAGCAACGTGATCACTCTGTCCACCCTGCGTAACGCGGAATTCCTGAAAAACTACGGCGTTGAAATCGCCGAAGGCCCACTGAAGGGCCTGGCCGCGCGTGCCGTGGTGGTTATCGACGAGAATGACAACGTCATTTTCAGCCAGCTGGTGAATGAAATCACCAACGAGCCAGACTATGCTGCCGCTCTGGACGTACTGAAAGCCTAAGTCGCCCTAAAGCAAAAAGCCTCCATTCGGAGGCTTTTTCATCTACGTATTACTCTTCGCTTTTTTTCTGCTGACTCAGACCGTATTCACGTAACTTATTGGCGATAGCGGTGTGCGAAACGCCAAGTCGTTTGGCCAGTTTGCGCGTACTGGGATAATTAATATACAGCTGCGTCAGGACAGAGCGCTCGAAGCGGCTGGTAATTTCATCCAGCGACCCTTCCATCACCTCTTCCCCCACAGCTACCGTCGCCGCATCATAATCCGGTAATAAGATATCCTGTGGCCGCAGTTCGTACCCTTCAAGCTGGGTTAATGCCCGGTAGATAGCATTTTTCAACTGGCGCACGTTACCCGGCCAACCGTAGCGGGTTAACACCGTACTGAGATCGGCGGACAGTTTCGGGCGCGGCACGCCCTGTTCGTCGGCAAAACGCGCCACAAACAGCTCGGTGAGCGGCATAATGTCTTGCGGACAATCGCGCAGCGGCGGCAGGTTGAGCGTCAGTACATTCAGCCGATAATAGAGATCTTCGCGGAACAAACCTTTCTGTACCAGCTCCACCAGATTTTTTTGCGTGGCGCAAATCACACGGACATCAACGTGAACCTCATGATCTTCGCCGACGCGGCGGAAGGTCCCGTCATTAAGAAAACGCAGCAATTTGGTCTGCATGCTCGGCGACATTTCGCCAATTTCATCCAACAGTACTGAACCACCGTTAGCCTGCTCAAAGAAACCTTTTTTACCTTCCCCCGCATGACCAAACAGCTCGCTTTCTACCGCATCTTCAGGGATCGACGCACAATTCAGCGCCAGATAAGGTTTCGCCGCTCGCGGGCTTGCCAGATGGCAGGCATGGGCAAACAGATCTTTCCCCGTCCCGGTATTGCCGGTAATCAGCAGCGGTGCGCTCAGCATGGCCAGTTTACGCGCCTGTTCTACCACGTGCTTCATTTTGGCACTGACGGCAATAATCTGGCTAAAGGCGCTCAGGTCCTGGGTGGTCATGTTTTGCAACTGACGCCCCATGCGGATGGTGGAACGCAGCATCACCACCGCGCCGGTTAACATCTGTTCCTGATTTTCGCCCTGCAAATGGACAGGGGTTATTTCCATCAGGAAATTCTGTCCATTAATGACGACATGCTCGCTGTGGGAATCCTGCGGATTGCTCTCCAGCCAGCGCTGGAAGTTAAAGCCATTGATGAGTTGCGCCGCCGTGTGGTTGCGCATACGATCCTGCGTGTGGGCAAAAAGCTGGCAGCTCGCCGGGTTCGCCATCTCCACTTTGCTTTTCATGTCCAGTGAAAGGACCGGTTCAGGCAGCGCCTCAAGCAGCGCGCTCAGCGCCAGGTGTTCGCGTTCAGAAGGCATCCAGGGCACGGTGCGCACATCCGTTACACCGGCAATACGGCGGATTTCAGCCATCAGGCTGCTGAAGTTGGTGAACTCCAGTTCCGCAAAATTAAGGTAGATTCGCCCGATGGGGTCGATCTCGATACCGCGTAAGTCAATGCCTCGAAGCACCAGTAAATCGAGTAATTCGCGGGTCAGACCAAGTCGGTCTTCACAAAACACTTCCAGACGCATGGGAACCTTCACCTAAACAAGGGATCATGTGATAGATGATAAGCCAGTATTTCGTTAGCAGGAAGGACTCTGTCAACAAATATTGACAGCACGCTGGAAAATTAGGCGCCGGGGCGTAAAGTTATACAATCGGCGCCCATTTTTACTCAGCTTTCACGCGCAGGTTTATTCTTTTGTACGGTCTCTTTGACCTGAGTGATCAGCTGGCGACGGAAATCACCGAGACGCGGTTTATCATCGTCAATCCACGGCAGCGGACGACACAGTTCCATCGCTTTAATCCCCAGACGCGCCGTTAACAATCCGGCGCCAATGCCCTGGGCAGCTCGCGTGGATAAACGTGCGGCCAGATCCTGCGACATCCAGTCCATACCGACTTCGCGAACCAGTTCACTGGCCCCGGCAAAGGCAATATTCAGCAGCACCAGGCGGAACAGGCGCAAGCGGCTGTAATAGCCCAGTTCGATGCCGTATAGCGTCGCAATACGGTTAATCAATCGCAGATTTCGCCAGGCGATAAATGCCATGTCCACCAGCGCCAGCGGGCTGACGGCGATCATCAACGTAGATTCTGCCGCCGAGCGGCTGATTTCGCGCCGCGCCTGCGCATCCAGCACCGGCTGCACCAGATGAGCATACAGGCTCACCACTTCACGATCGTTTTGCGTTTCGTGTATAGAGGCATACCAGCGCTGTAGCGCCGGATGAGACTGGTCGATACCCGCCTGCTGTGCCAGCTTTTCACAAAACGCGCGCCCTTTGCCGGCGCCGTGGCTATGCAACAAATCCCGAGCTTCATCACGCTCGTGCGCGCGCTGGCGCAAACGCCACAGCCGACGCCACTCCGTTGCCACCGAACCGACACCGGCGCCAACAATCAGCGCTCCGGCGACACAGCCACCCAGCGCAACCCAGTCCTGCGTTTGCCAGGCATTCATCGTCCACTGCACACCCTGTGCGACCACGCTGACGCCAAACAATGCCAGCCCGCTCATCACCATTTTGCGCCACAGACTACGCTTAGGACGTAAAGCAGCATCAATGACCGCTTCGGCCTGTCCTTCATCTGCCAGCGGCTCGTCTAACTGAGCCGGAGAAAAAGTCTGCGCTTGCGTATCGTCGAACATCTGCTGCGCTTTAAAAGCCGGACGTTGATCAACGTCCAACGGTCCTGAGAAATCGATACGCGGTTTTAACGGCTCGCTCATCGCAATTTATCTCCTATTAAAAACTCCAGCGCGGCATCAAGACGAATGTGCGGTAAGGGCTTATCCACATCCATGACCTGCGGACGAAACGCTTCAAACTGAAAGCCCTGACTGTCCCAAAACGCCTGACCCGGTAAGCGTGCTGGCACCTCTCCCGGATAGACGGTTAGCGGCGCGCCGTCGCTCAGGCGGTTCCCCCGCAGTGCCGGGATCTTCTCGCCTTTCACATCGATCAATCCGCTGGTAGTGGCCTGTACCGACGCCAGCCCCAGACAATCCATGCTGATGCCTTCAAAGGCGGCATTTTGCCAGGCATCCTGGATCAGTTGCTGCAGTAGCGACACCATGTTGGCATGCTGATCGACCGTCACGTGGTCGGCTTTGGTAGCGGCAAACAGTAACTTGTCGATCACCGGTGAGAACAACCGCCGGAACAATGTACGCTGACCATAATGGAAGCTTTGCATCAACTGCGTGAGCGCCAGACGCATATCGTTAAACGCTTGTGGTCCGCTATTGAGCGGTTGCAGGCAGTCAACCAGCACAATCTGACGGTCAAAGCGCAGGAAGTGATTCTTATAAAACCCCTTCACCACTTTCTCGCAGTAGTAATTGAACCGATCGCGCAGCATGCCAGCGTTGGTGTGTTTATCAGCCTGCGCCAGTTTCGATTCGCCATACGCGTCAACATCCGGCCACGGGAAAAACTGCAGCGCGGGTGCGCCCGCCATATCGCCCGGCAGAACAAAACGCCCCGGCTGAATAAAATGCAGGCCCTGCTGCTTACACTGATGCAAATAATCCGTCCAGGCGGCGGCAATCTCCGCCAGACGATTTTCATCGGCGGGCGCTAAGGGATCTAACCCCTGACTTAACTGCCGCCATTTTACCGACCATTCTGCCCGCTGGCCCTGCAATAATCCGGTCATTTGCCGCGACCAGCTCAGGTAATCCTGTGCCAGCATCGGCAAATCAAGCAGCCATTCGCCCGGATAATCGACGATCTCCAGATATAACGTGGAGGTGTCTTTAAAGTGGCGCAGCAATGAGTCATTGGACTTATAACGCAGCGCCAGACGAATCTCACTCACGCCGCGCGTCGGTGTCGGCCAGGTCGGCGGAGCGCCGTACAGCTGGGCCAGCCCTTCATCATAGGTAAAGCGCGGAATGCCAAAGTCGCGTTGTGGAACCCGTTTAACGCCGAGCAGACGCTCTTCGCGCACCGCACTGAGCAGCGGCAGACGAGCGCCGGCATGAATATTGAGTAATTGGTTCACCATCGCAGTGATAAACGCGGTCTTACCACTGCGGCTAAGCCCGGTGACAGCCAGACGCAGATGCCTGTCCACGCCGCGATTCACCAGCGAATTGAGTTCATTTTTGAGTCGCTTCATCGCCATCCCGTTATGCTGAAGGAACCGTAGGAAATATAACAAACAGGAAGTAAAGATAGGGGGTAATTCTTATTTATCAACTACCTGAGGTCTAGCAGGCGACAAAAAATAATGCCGCCCGAAATAGATGTACATTGCGCGATTATTTGTTTTCTACTTTCGGAAGATCAATGCTTTTGATCCCCCCTTCATTTGTTACCTGCATGTATCCCATCTCGGTAAGCATATCTTTCGCCTGTCCCGATTGCCGCCCGGAATTACAGTACAGTTTCACGGTGTCGGTCTTATCCGGAACCTCGGACGCGATGTGCGCTTTGAGATCTTTTAAGGGAATGTTGACGGCTCCCTGAACATGCTCCTGCTGGTATTGCTCAGGTACGCGGACATCAATCCAATGTTCCGCGGCAAAAACCGGCATACCGATGAGCAACGCTAGCGCGAATACCCCTTTTCTCAACATAGTATCGTCCTGTTAAATGACCTAATTTCATCTAACACTATATAACTGATCTTAAGAAAATATTGCGAGCGCACTATCACTGACCATAACGGCGGGATATTTTTTTGGCGACCTTGTTCAATAAAGGTTCAAGCATCAAAACCAGCAACATTTTTAGCGGGCGACGGGCGACGGATTTTACCGCCCACCCGGCGACGCCCGCCGGGCCGTAGCGAAGTGCCGTAAACAGAACCAGCTTACCTGCTAATTTAACGCCAGGCTTTACCCTCTGCCCGGCACGTTGCCAGCGATTGTTCATCTCATTCCTCACAGTTGACGGAAGCGGCTACGCAATGTGAAGGTATCTGACGTCACATAACGCTCCATATCCCGCAAACGATTTTCACTGGCCGCCAGTTCGCGGTCGACGGCATCCAACAGTTCCCCGCTGGACGGTTGCTGTTCACCGGTTGCGACATTGTCCGGCATTGGATCCAGCACAAAAGTCAGTACGATATAGGCCACCAGGGTGAAAAAGGCCAGGCCGAAGAAAATCGACAGTACTACCAGAATCCGTACCAGCTTCACCGGCACGTCGAGATACTGCGCGATACCTGCGCAGACCCCCTTCACCATGCCCTGCTGCGGAATACGCCACAACTTTTTGTTCAGGTTAACGCCTCCCATTAGCGGTCCCTCCAGTTAGGATGTTCAGCATCCAGAATGTCTTCCAGCGTCTGAATACGCTCACGCATGCGCTGCGCTTCAGCGTTCAGATCCACTAAACGCTGCTGTTCGTTCTGCGACAATTCGCCACGACTGGAACGGTTGCTGTAATGCAGCCATAACCAAATCGGTAAAACAAACAGCACAAAGATGGTTAACGGGATGGCCAGAAATAGCGCGCTCATGAGTACTCCTTACAGGTGATGAGCGGCGGCGCGTTCGGGCGCCGCCAGATATTATTATTGCTTGTCTTGCTGCATTTTGGCTTTCAGTTGCGCCAACTGCTCGCTAATTTCATCATCCGCTTTCAGGTCGGCGAATTGCTGATCCAGCGATTTTTGCTTACCAAAGTTATGGCTTTCAGCTTCAGCTTCCATATGGTCGATACGACGCTCAAAAGACTCAAAGCGCGCCATGGCTTCATCGAGCTTACCGCTGTCCAGTTGACGACGAACATCACGTGAAGAACTGGCGGCCTGATGACGCAGGGTCAATGCCTGCTGACGAGCACGGGTTTCGCTGAGTTTATTTTCCAGCTCGCCAATCTCTTTTTTCATGCGTGACAGCGTGTCATCAACCAGCGTCACTTCATGTTCCAGCGAGGCGATCAGATCGGTAAGCTTCTGCTTTTCAATTAAGGCAGATCGCGCCAAATCTTCTTTCTCTTTACGCAGCGCCAGTTCTGCTTTTTCCTGCCACTCAACCTGTTGCGCGGTGGCCTGTTCAATACGGCGGGATAGCTGTTTCTTTTCCGCCAGCGCACGTGCCGAGTTCGAACGCACCTCAACCAACGTGTCTTCCATTTCCTGAATCATTAACCGCACCAGCTTCTGCGGATCTTCAGCCTTTTCCAGCAACGCATTGATGTTGGCGTTCACGATGTCGGCAAAACGAGAAAAAATACCCATAATGTAATCCTCACTGATAGTTCTGATATCGGGCGATGCCCTGCTGCTGGATTAATGCAGATTGCGTGCCAACTTTATAACTACTTGATTATAAAAATAATAGTTAATTTTACCTGATAGCGAAATTAGGGTACATTGGTGAATAACACTAACAAATAGTGAATTTCATCATGACCGGATACAAAGACAACCTCCTCGGCGAAGCCAACAGTTTCATCGAGGTGCTTGAGCAAGTTTCTCAGCTGGCGCCGCTGGATAAACCGGTACTGGTGATCGGTGAGCGCGGCACCGGCAAAGAGCTGATCGCTAACCGCCTGCATTACCTCTCTTCGCGCTGGCAAGGGCCGTTTATTTCGCTGAACTGCGCGGCGCTCAATGAAAACTTACTCGATTCAGAACTGTTCGGTCACGAAGCTGGCGCCTTTACCGGCGCACAAAAACGTCATCCCGGACGCTTTGAACGCGCTGATGGCGGGACGCTGTTTCTTGATGAACTGGCCACCGCCCCGATGCTGGTACAGGAAAAACTGCTACGGGTGATTGAATACGGGGAACTCGAACGTGTTGGCGGCAGCCAACCGCTGCAGGTTAACGTGCGCCTGGTCTGCGCCACCAACGCCGATTTACCGCGGATGGTTAATGAAGGGACGTTTCGCGCGGACCTGCTCGACAGGCTGGCCTTCGATGTGGTGCAACTTCCCCCGTTGCGGGAGCGTCAAAGCGACATCATGCTAATGGCCGAGCACTTTGCCATTCAAATGTGCCGGGAAATTGGCTTACCACTGTTTCCAGGCTTTAGCGCACAGGCCAGGGATACTCTGCTGCACTACCGTTGGCCGGGCAATATTCGTGAGCTGAAAAACGTCGTCGAGCGCTCTGTTTACCGCCACGGCACCAGCGAATTTCCACTGGATGAAGTCGTGATTGACCCTTTCAAACGCCACACCGTACAACCTCAAGAGCAGGAAACTCACTCCGCGCCGGTGACACTGCCGCTGGATCTACGTGAATTCCAGCAGCAACAAGAAAAAGCATTTCTGCAAACCAGCTTGCAGCAGGCAAAGTTTAATCAGAAAAAGGCGGCAGAATTACTCGGGCTGACCTACCACCAGCTGCGGGCATTGCTCAAAAAACATCAGATTTAGCGGTTCCTTGACCTGAATCGCACACATTTACGCCAGTTACCTGCAGACATTTTTACCTGACGGGCCGTTGTGCGATACACTTTGCAGATCGACTCTAAAAACCTTAAAAATTATGCGCCTGGTTTTATCATCTCTGATTGTGATGGCTGGACTTCTGAGTGGTCAGGCTGCTGCCGCGCCTGAGCAGACCACGCACGCTGATATTCGTGACAGCGGCTTTGTCTATTGCGTCAGCGGACAGGTCAATACGTTCAACCCACAAAAAGCGAGCAGTGGACTGATCGTCGACACGCTTGCCGCCCAACTTTATGACCGTCTGCTTGATGTGGATCCTTACACCTATCGCCTGGTGCCAGAACTGGCCGAAAGCTGGGAAGTGCTGGATAACGGCGCAACGTACCGCTTCCACCTGCGTCGTGACGTGCCATTTCAAAAAACCACCTGGTTCACCCCTACTCGTAAACTGAATGCAGACGATGTGGTGTTTACCTTCGAGCGAATCTTTGACCGCCAGCATCCGTGGCACAATGTTAACGGCAGTAGCTTCCCCTACTTTGATAGCCTCCAGTTCGCCGATAACGTGCAAAGCGTACGCAAGCTGGACAGCCATACCGTTGAATTTCGCCTGATTCAACCGGATGCGTCTTTCCTGTGGCATCTGGCCACGCATTATGCGTCAGTAATGTCAGCAGAATATGCCTCTCAGTTGGCAAAACAGGATCGCAAGGAATTACTGGACCGACAGCCTGTCGGTACCGGTCCGTATCAGCTTTCGGAAAATCGTGGCGGGCAATATATTCGCCTGCAGCGTCACGACGCGTTCTGGCGCGGGAAACCCTTAATGCCGCAGGTCGTCGTTGATCTCGGTTCTGGTGGAACCGGGCGCTTATCGAAACTGCTCACCGGTGAATGCGACGTGCTGGCCTGGCCTGCTGCCAGTCAGCTCAGCATCTTACGTGATGACCCACGTTTGCGCCTGACGCTGCGCCCTGGGATGAACATTGCTTACCTGGCTTTCAATACCAATAAACCCCCGTTGAACAACCCGGCCGTGCGTCATGCACTGGCGCTGGCAATCAACAACCAGCGGCTGATGCAGTCGATCTATTACGGTACAGCAGAAACCGCCGCATCTATTTTGCCGCGCGCCTCGTGGGCGTATGACAACGAAGCTAAAATTACAGAATACAATCCGGCAAAATCTCGCGAGCAGTTAAAAGCGCTGGGGCTGGAGAATCTGACGTTACAACTTTGGGTACCAACCAGCTCCCAGGCCTGGAACCCCAGCCCGCTGAAAACCGCCGAGCTTATTCAAGCGGACATGGCGCAGGTTGGCGTGAAAGTGAAGATTATTCCGGTGGAAGGTCGTTTTCAGGAGGCGAGATTAATGGATATGAACCATGATCTGACGTTGTCCGGTTGGGCGACAGACAGTAACGATCCTGACAGTTTTTTCCGTCCGCTGCTTAGCTGTGCCGCCATCAACTCGCAGACCAACTTTGCCCATTGGTGTGATCCGGAGTTTGACAGCGTTCTGCGCAAAGCGCTGTCATCGCAGCAGCTCTCGTCGCGCATTGATGCCTATGACGAAGCGCAAACGATCCTGGCACGAGAGCTACCCATCCTGCCGCTGGCCTCTTCACTGCGTTTGCAGGCCTATCGCTATGACATCAAAGGTCTGGTACTCAGCCCATTCGGTAATGCCTCCTTTGCCGGCGTATCCAGGGAAAAGAAAGATGAGGTGAAAAAACCATGATTATCTTTACCCTGCGTCGCTTTCTACTGCTCCTGGTCACCCTGTTCTTCCTGACGTTTATCGGGTTCAGCCTGAGTTATTTTACCCCCCATGCTCCTCTGCAGGGTGCGTCGCTGTGGAATGCGTGGGTATTCTGGTTCAATGGCCTCATCCACTGGGATTTCGGTGTATCCAGCATTAACGGACAACTGATCTCGGAACAGTTGAAAGAAGTGTTCCCGGCCACAATGGAATTGTGCGTTCTCGCCTTCGGTTTTGCGCTAATGGTCGGTATCCCGATTGGCATGCTGGCGGGGATCACACGCAATAAATGGCCGGATCGATGCATTAGTGCCTTTGCCCTGATGGGTTTTTCCATCCCGGTTTTTTGGTTAGCACTGTTGCTGACGCTGTTCTTCTCGCTAACGCTCGGGTGGCTGCCCGTGTCTGGTCGTTTTGATCTGCTTTATGAAGTCAAACCCGTCACCGGTCTTGCTATCGTCGACGCGTGGCTTTCCGACTCGCCGTGGCGCGATGAAATGCTGGTCAGCGCAATACGCCACATGGTGCTGCCGGTGTTAACGCTCTCCGTTGCGCCAACGACCGAAGTCATTCGCCTGATGCGTATCAGTACCATCGAGGTGTTCGATCAAAATTACGTAAAAGCGGCGGCCACTCGCGGCCTGTCACGGCTGACCATTTTGCGTCGCCACGTACTGCATAATGCCCTGCCGCCGGTGATCCCGCGACTTGGTCTCCAGTTTTCCACCATGCTGACGCTGGCGATGATCACCGAGATGGTCTTTAGCTGGCCAGGCCTTGGCCGCTGGCTGATCAACGCCATTCGCCAGCAGGATTACGCCGCAATTTCAGCCGGCGTGATGGTGATTGGCTCACTGGTCATTATCGTTAACGTGATTTCTGATATTTTGGGTGCTATGGCTAACCCTCTGAAACATAAGGAATGGTATGCCTTACGATAGCGTATACAGCGAAAAGCGCCCGCCTGGCACGCTGCGTACCGCGTGGCGCAATTTTTATGGCGATGCGTCTGCAATGGTCGGTCTGTATGGCTGTGCGGGACTGGCCATACTGTGTGTTTTCGGTGGCTGGTTTGCGCCTTATGGTATCGATCAGCAATTTCTGGGGTATCAACTGCTCCCGCCTTCCTGGTCGCGCTATGGCGAGGTGTCATTCTTCCTTGGGACCGACGATCTGGGACGTGACGTATTAAGCCGCCTGCTGAGCGGTGCAGCTCCCACTGTCGGCGGCGCATTTGTTGTCACGCTCGCCGCCACGATATGTGGTCTGGTATTGGGGGTTTTAGCCGGGGCAACCCACGGTTTACGCTCGGCAGTGTTGAACCATATTCTCGATACACTGCTCTCGATCCCGTCGCTGCTGCTGGCGATCATTGTGGTGGCGTTTGCTGGCCCCCATCTGACGCACGCGATGTTTGCCGTCTGGCTGGCGCTGTTGCCACGCATGGTGCGCTCTGTCTATAGCATGGTGCATGACGAGCTGGAAAAAGAGTATGTCATTGCTGCCCGTCTGGATGGTGCCTCCACGCTCAACATTCTGTGGTTTGCGATTTTGCCCAATATTACCGCTGGGCTTATCACTGAGATCACCCGCGCTTTGTCGATGGCGATTCTGGATATTGCCGCACTGGGCTTTCTCGACCTCGGCGCACAGCTTCCGTCGCCGGAATGGGGAGCCATGCTGGGCGACGCGCTGGAGTTAATTTACGTTGCCCCATGGACCGTGATGTTGCCCGGGGCGGCGATCATGATTAGCGTGCTGCTGGTAAACCTGTTAGGTGACGGTGTACGCCGCGCAATTATCGCGGGGGTGGAATAATGCCATTACTGGATATTCGTAACCTGACCATCGAGTTCAGGACCGGTGACGACTGGGTAAAGGCCGTTGATCGCGTCAGTATGACCCTCAATGAAGGCGAGATCCGTGGGCTGGTCGGTGAATCTGGCTCCGGTAAAAGTCTGATCGCCAAGGCCATTTGCGGCGTGGCGAAGGACAACTGGCGCGTGACCGCAGACCGCATGCGCTTTGATGATATCGATCTGCTACGACTGTCTGCCCGCGAGCGGCGCAAACTGGTCGGGCATAATGTGTCCATGATCTTTCAGGAACCGCAGTCCTGTCTCGATCCGTCTGAGCGCGTCGGACGACAACTGATGCAAAACATTCCCGCCTGGACCTATAAAGGGCGCTGGTGGCAACGCATTGGCTGGCGCAAACGCCGCGCGATTGAACTGCTGCACCGCGTCGGGATAAAAGACCATAAAGATGCGATGCGCAGCTTCCCGTATGAGTTGACGGACGGCGAGTGCCAGAAAGTCATGATTGCCATTGCCCTGGCGAATCAGCCACGTTTGCTGATTGCCGATGAGCCGACCAATGCGATGGAGCCCACCACTCAGGCGCAAATTTTCCGTCTGCTAACCCGGCTCAATCAAAACAGCAATACCACCATTTTGCTGATCAGCCATGACCTGCAAATGCTCAGCCAGTGGGCGGATAAAATCAACGTAATGTACTGCGGACAAACGGTGGAAACCGCACCAAGTAAAGATTTGGTGACGATTCCTCACCATCCTTATACACAAGCGTTGATCCGCGCCATTCCTGATTTTGGTAGCCCAATGCCGCATAAAAGCCGCCTGAATACGATGCCTGGTGCGATCCCGTTATTGGAACAGTTACCTATGGGGTGCCGTTTGGGGCCGCGCTGCCCTTACGCTCAACGTGAGTGCATTGAAACCCCACGACTGACCGGAGCAAAGAATCATCTCTATGCCTGTCATTTCCCGCTGAACATGGAGAGAGAGTGAGATGGTAGAAACACTGCTCGAAGTACGTAACCTGAGCAAAACCTTTCGCTACCGGACGGGCTTGTTTCGTCGCCAGACGGTAGAAGCCGTCAAGCCACTGAGTTTTACGCTGCGTGAGCGCCAGACGCTTGCCGTCATTGGCGAAAACGGCTCCGGTAAATCGACGCTGGCGAAAATGCTGGCCGGAATGGTTGAGCCGACCAGCGGTGAGCTGCTGATTGACGATCATCCGTTAAAATACGGTGATTATTCTTTTCGCAGCCAGCGCATTCGTATGATTTTCCAGGATCCGTCAACATCGTTGAACCCGCGTCAACGTATCTCGCAGATCCTCGATTTTCCGCTACGTCTGAATACCGACCTTGAGCCGGAGCAACGCCGCAAGCAGATCGTCGAAACCATGCGCATGGTCGGTCTGCTGCCCGATCACGTTAGCTACTACCCGCATATGTTGGCGCCAGGACAAAAACAGCGCTTGGGGTTAGCTCGCGCCCTGATTTTACGTCCCAAAGTGATTATCGCAGACGAAGCGCTGGCCTCGCTGGATATGTCGATGCGTTCGCAGCTGATTAACCTGATGCTGGAGTTACAGGAGAAACAGGGTATTTCGTACATCTATGTGACGCAGCATATTGGGATGATGAAACACATCAGCGATCAGGTGTTGGTGATGCACCAGGGCGAAGTCGTCGAGCGCGGCAGTACAGCGGATGTGCTGGCCTCGCCGCTGCATGAACTGACCCGCCGCCTGATTTCCGGGCATTTCGGTGAGGCGCTGACCGCCGATGCCTGGCGCAAAGATCGCTAACTGTTATTGACGCCCTCCTCTGATGGAGGGCTTTTTTATATCGTCAGTGAACAATATCTGCAGGTAGCAATGCTTCAATGTCGCTAAATGCAACCGGCGGAAAAATATCACCCTGTACGGCCCAGATACCCGCATGGCTTAGCTCATCAATAAGCCGCGCGTTCTCCAGCCCCTCGACGACCACACGGTCACAATATTCCCTGATGTTCTTAATCAGAACCGGAAACATCGGCTTTTCGACCTGCGAAAAAAAGAAGGCGCGATCTATTTTCACCACGTCAAAATGACCGCTAACCAGCGGGCTCGCCCCCACGCTACCTGAGCCAAGATTGCTCAACCACAAGGCATTAGGCCCGTCACGCAGAGAATTAATCAGCAGGTTATTCAGGCAAGCGGTATTCGACAGGAAACGTTCTGAGAGTTGAAGGGCAATACACGGCACAGCGTGTAAGGCTGAGGTTATGGCAGGGTCGCCTATCGCGAGAAGCGCCATTTCATCAATCAGATTAAGTGTACAAAAAAGGTTATTGCTCTCAAACCAGGCGCGCTTTCGGGTGATTAACGCGATTTGTTCAAGCATGAAATGGCGTTTTTGTGCACTATTCCACGCGGCAATGATGAAATCTGAATGTAACGGGTGAACCGTCTCTGAGGTAAACCGGGCGATCATCTCAACACCCAGCAACTTTTCCGTTGTGTCTCTCATCGGTTCCGCGATGAAATGATAGCGCATAAGACCACTCCAATTGATCATAACATACTGATAATGCGCTTCTAATTATAATCAATCAATAATATCGATCAATGATTGATTATTGATCGATAAAAACAATATATATTAACAAGATGAATATTGTCGACTTTTTTGTTTTAAGAATCTTCCTACCTTGATATGTTTGCGGATATCGACTAAAGGCAAATCATACCATTTTACGCCGTTGAGTCCTCGTGTTTTCTGCCCTCGCCCTTGCTCCGGTCTGGTTGGATGAGGCAGAACCTGGGGGGAGTGATATACTCCTCACGTGCAACGAATAGTGACAGGCCACTGATACTGACAACGATGCCACGGCTCCCGAAATACCTTTTACTGTCGTTAACCGTATGGTGACTCGCAGAGAAAGATCGTGACACAAGGGGCAGAGAGTGGGATATAATTTCAGACCAATTTCGAGTGACCTTGAAATTGCAATCATAACGCATTGATTGCTAAAAAAATAAGTAATGACTATAAGGATTAAAGCTATGGGTTTTCTTTCCGGTAAGCGCATTCTGGTGACCGGTCTTGCCAGTAAATTGTCCATCGCCTACGGTATCGCTCAAGCGATGCACCGCGAGGGGGCTGAACTGGCGTTCACCTACCAGAACGACAAACTGAAAGGCCGCGTGGAAGAATTTGCAGCTCAACTGGGTTCCAACATCGTCCTGCAGTGCGATGTGGCTGAAGACGCCAGCATCGACACCATGTTCGCTGAACTGGGCAAAACCTGGGATAAATTCGACGGTTTCGTACACTCCATCGGTTTCGCACCGGCAGACCAGCTGGATGGCGACTATGTGAATGCGGTAACCCGCGAAGGCTTTAAAATCGCTCATGACATCAGCGCCTACAGCTTTGTAGCGATGGCAAAAGCCTGCCGCTCGATGCTGAATCCAGGCTCTGCACTGCTGACGCTGTCCTACCTGGGCGCAGAGCGCGCTATCCCGAACTACAACGTAATGGGTCTGGCGAAAGCGTCTCTGGAAGCAAACGTCCGCTATATGGCTAACGCGATGGGTCCGGAAGGTGTGCGTGTCAACGCAATCTCCGCAGGTCCAATCCGTACTCTGGCGGCTTCTGGCATCAAAGATTTCCGTAAAATGCTGGCTCATTGCGAAGCAGTGACCCCGATTCGTCGTACCGTGACCATTGAAGATGTGGGCAACTCAGCAGCATTCCTGTGCTCTGACCTGTCTGCCGGTATCTCTGGTGAAGTCGTTCACGTTGACGGTGGCTTCAGCATCGCAGCAATGAACGAGCTGGAACTGAAATAATCTTTCAGACCTCCTCTGTGGGCGGCGCGATGTCGCCCATGATTTTTTCCCCCTCCCGTCAGCTACTCCCTGTCATATATACTTTTCTGATATTTATTATCACGTAACAATCTTTCATCCCCTCATCAGCTTACGCCAGGATATTGCAGCGCAAACGATCCGGCGGACGAACATAACGACGTATCCGGGTCACCACTTTTTTGACCAAGGAACGCCCATGGAACAACGCCGAATTGAAGGCAAAAGCCACTGGTATCATGAAACGCAGTCCAGCACCTATCCGCAAGATGTTCTCCCGCTGGTGCCAGAAGCAGCAAACGTCGAAGACAGTTTTTTGCTGGACCTGGCGATACCGGAAGTCGCGCTGTTACCCTTTCAGTCCTGGTTAGAACCTGCCCGTGAACTTGCTCACCTTCTCTTCCCTGCTGATGTTGCCCTAAATCCGTTACATACGTTCAGCGCCTATGAACGAATGAGTACCGCCTTAACTGTCGCTCAGGTTTACGGCATCCAACGATTGTGTAACCACTACGCAGCGCGTTTGACCCCGCTACCAGGCCCGGACTCCTCCCGTGAGAGTAATCACCGGCTGGCACAAATTACCCAGTATGCTCGCCAACTTGCCAGTTCTCCCGCCGTGATTGGCGCACGCGATCGCCAGCATCTTGATGATGTTGGATTAACAACCTGCGATATCATCTTGATTAATCAGGTCATCGGCTTTGTCGGTTTTCAGGCCCGTGTCGTGGCGGTCCTTCAGGCTTATTTTGGCCATCCTTTGCGTCGCATACCGGGCCTTGATGTTCAGCAATACGCGCAGGCCGCTATTTTTAACAACGCCGATGCACAATGGCATATAGCCGCATTCCCGATTGACGTCATCCCGCCTCGCGAGGCTTTTCCAGGCAGCGTTGACCAAAACGGGCGCATCCCGGATTTACAAACGCTCGCGCCGCTGCTGGCACATTCACCGACGATCCTGGCTTTACTCAGATCATTACTGACCAGTACGCTATGTACAGATACACCGTCGAGGGCATTTTCTCTCGCCACGCTGCTGACATCTCGCATTAACGGCAGCGTGGCATGCTTTAATGAACAGGCTCGCACAGTTCATCAACTGGCGGACTTCATCACGATACTGCGTCTGGATGAACGCGAATTGCAGCGCTGGGAACAACGACATCCGGTTGAGCGCGCTACCCTGCAAGCGGTACAATGGTTAACCCGGGCGCCCGACCGTTTTAACGCCGCACTGTTAACCCCGTTATTTGAACAGGGTACCTCATCGGAACAGGCTATTAACTTACTGGCCTGGAGTGGATTGTGCGGATGGTTGAATCGCTTGAAAATCGCGCTGGGCGATACTCACTAACCACTCCGCTCATTGAAAGAGCGCTTGCTGCGACTGGCAGTTTCGCGTAAAACTGTCAGCCGCTCTTTTGGCCACGAAAATAGACAATTATGCTTCAGGACAACCCGCTGCTAGCGCAGCTTAAACAGCAACTACATTCCCAGACGCCACGTGCTGAAGGGGTGGTAAAAGCCACGGAAAAAGGCTTTGGCTTCCTGGAAGTCGATGCACAAAAAAGCTATTTCATTCCACCGCCGCAGATGAAAAAAGTGATGCATGGTGACCGCATTGTCGCGGTGATCCATAGCGAAAAAGATCGCGAATCTGCCGAGCCGGAAGAACTGGTTGAACCGTTCCTGACGCGTTTCGTGGGTAAAGTTCAGGGTAAGAACGATCGTCTGTCCATTGTGCCAGATCATCCGTTACTGAAAGACGCTATCCCCTGCCGCGCTGCTCGCGGTGTGGATCATGAATTTAAGGAAGGTGACTGGGCCGTCGCAGAAATGCGTCGCCATCCGCTGAAAGGCGACCGCACCTTCTACGCTGAATTAACCCAGTTCATCACCTTTGCTGACGATCATTTCGTCCCCTGGTGGGTCACGCTGGCGCGCCACAATCTTGAAAAAGAAGCACCGAACGGCGTAGCTACCGAAATGCTGGATGAAGGTCTGGAACGTCAGGATCTTACCGCACTGAACTTCGTCACCATTGACAGTGCCAGCACCGAAGATATGGACGATGCGCTGTACGTCGAGGAACTGGCAGATGGCAAACTGCAATTAACCGTCGCCATTGCCGATCCTACCGCCTGGATTGCCGAAGGCAGCAAGCTGGATAACACGGCTAAAATTCGCGCGTTCACCAACTATCTCCCGGGCTTCAATATCCCGATGTTACCGCGTGAACTGTCAGACGACCTGTGCTCGCTGCGGGCTAACGAAGTCCGTCCGGTGCTCGCTTGCCGCATGACCATCGCGGCTGACGGCGCTATTGAAGACGACATCACCTTCTTCACGGCGACCATCGAATCCAAAGCGAAACTGGCCTATGACAACGTGTCTGACTGGCTGGAAGGGAATAATGGCTGGCAGCCTGAAAACGACGAAATTGCCGAGCAGATCCGTCTGCTGCAGCGTATCTGCATGAGCCGTGGCGAGTGGCGTCATAACCACGCCCTGGTGTTTAAAGATCGCCCGGATTACCGCTTTGTACTGGGTGAAAAAGGTGAAGTGCTGGATATCGTGGCGGAACCGCGTCGCATTGCTAATCGTATCGTGGAAGAGTCGATGATTGCGGCAAACATCTGCGCCGCGCGCGTTCTTCGCGACAAACTAGGCTTCGGGATTTATAACGTACACATGGGGTTCGATCCGGCGAATGCTGAAGCGTTGGCCGCCCTGCTGAAAACCCATGGTATGCACGTGGATGCCGAAGAGGTGTTGACGCTGGAAGGCTTCTGCAAACTGCGTCGTGAACTGGATGCTCAACCCTCTGGTTTCCTCGATAGCCGTATTCGCCGTTTCCAGTCCTACGCTGAAATCAGCGTCGAGCCAGGTCCGCACTTTGGGCTGGGCCTGGAGGCATACGCCACCTGGACCTCACCTATCCGTAAGTATGGCGATATGATCAACCATCGCCTGTTAAAAGCGGTAATTAAAGGCGAAACCATCGCTCGACCACAGGACGACATCACGATACAGATGACAGAACGCCGTCGCCTGAACCGGATGGCCGAACGTGACGTCGGTGACTGGTTATACGCCCGCTTCCTGAGTGACAAAGCCGGGACTGACACCCGTTTTGCGGCTGAAATCATCGATATCAGCCGCGGCGGTATGCGGGTGCGCTTAGTCGACAATGGCGCCGTCGCGTTTATCCCGGCCCCGTTCCTGCACGCGGTCCGTGATGAACTGGTGTGCAGCCAGGAAAACGGCACGGTACAGATCAAAGGTGATGTGGTTTACAAGGTCACTGACGTGATCGACGTGACCATCGCCGAAGTGCGAATGGAAACCCGCAGCGTTATCGCACGTCCAGCCGCGTAGCACCACTAAACTCAACGGCCTTTCTCTTTTTGTGAAAGGTCGTTTTCTTTTCCCCCCTGAAACGCCGCCACGCACTACACTTCCTTCATCCAGTCCAAATTATTTTTACTATTTTCAGTTCTGCATCTTTGCTTTTTTCTGAATCTGGATTACACATAAATATATAAATAAAACAATATGTTCAGCCATAATTACCCTGTATGAATCATGGCTACCCTTACTTTTGAGGCTCTATGCGCTTTAAACGGGATAGTACACATCATGAAAGACGCTCGGGAGTTGGTTACGTTGTATAGCTACGTGGGTTCTCACAGCCCCTACTGGCGTTTGTCAGAGGAGTGTAACATCCTGCATTTCTCTATTGACGAAGCGGCCGCAGCAGAACAAACCATCGAATTATCACCGGAACAAGCCGATCGCATTCGGGAAATGACGGTGATTACATCCAGTCTGCTGATGACCCTTCCCATCGATACGGATGACATTCCCGTGCACCTTGTCGGGCGAAAAATTAATAAACGTGAATGGGCTGGTAGCGCATCAGCCTGGGACGACACCCCTTCTGTGGCACGCGATCTGGCACAAGGATTATCCTTTGCCGAACAGGTCGTATCGGAAGCCAATTCAGTTATCGTGATACTTGACCGACAGGGTAACATTCAACGTTTTAATCGGTTATGCGAAGAATATACCGGGCTAAGAGAACGTGAAGTGATCGGGCAAAGCGTCTTCACGCTGTTTATGAGCCGTCGTGAAGCTGCGGTATCAAGACGCAATATTGACGTTTTTTTTCGTGAAGGCAACTCGTATGAAGTCGAGCGCTGGGTTAACACCTGTAAGGGTCAGCGCCTGTTCCTGTTTCGTAATAAATTTGTGCATAACGGCAGCGGTAAGAACGAAATATTTCTGATCTGTTCCGGGACCGATATTACCGAAGAGCGGCGCGCCCAGGAGCGACTTCGCGTGTTGGCGAACACCGACTCCATCACCGGGTTACCCAACCGTAACGCCATTCATGAGTTGATTAGCGAGGCGATTGATAACGCGGGCGACACGCAGGTTGGCATTATTTATCTCGACCTCGATAACTTCAAAAAGGTCAACGATGCCTACGGGCATATGTTTGGCGACCAGCTTTTACAGAGTGTCTCGCTGGCCATCCTAAGTTGCCTCGAAGATAACCAGTTACTGGCGCGCTTCGGTGGTGATGAGTTTATCGTCCTCGCGACGGGAACCTCCCAGGGGGCACTGGAGGCCACGGCCTCGCGCATTCTGACCCGTCTGCGGCTACCATTCCGTATTGGCCTGATTGAAATATATACCGGCTGTTCTATCGGCATTTCCCTGGCACCCCAGCATGGTAATGACAGCGAAAACGTCATTCGCAACGCGGATACCGCCATGTATACCGCCAAAGAAGGCGGTCGCGGGCAGTTTTGCGTGTTCTCCCCTGAAATGAATCAGCGGGTGTTCGAGTATCTGTGGCTCGATACCAACTTGCGTAAGGCGCTGGAAAACGATCAGTTGCTGATCCACTACCAGCCCAAAATAACCTGGCGGGGTGAAGTCCGCAGCGTGGAGGCGCTGGTCCGCTGGCAGTCGCCGGAGCGTGGGTTAATTCCGCCGCTGGAATTTATCTCTTACGCCGAAGAATCAGGGCTTATCGTCCCGCTGGGGCGCTGGGTGATTCTGGACGTTGTGCGCCAGGTGGCGAAGTGGCGCGATAAGGGAATCAATTTGCGCGTGGCGGTAAACGTCTCGGCGCGTCAACTGGCCGATCAAACACTGTTCACCGATCTGAAGCAGGTTCTCCACGATCTGAATTTTGAGTATTGCCCCATTGACGTCGAGTTAACGGAAAGCAGTTTAATTGAGAATGAACAGCTGGCACTGTCCGTTATTCAGCAGTTTAGTCAGCTTGGCGCCCAGATCCATTTGGATGATTTTGGCACCGGATACTCTTCACTTTCCCAGCTTGCCCGCTTCCCGCTCGATGCGATTAAACTGGACCAGACCTTCGTCAGGGATATCCACAAACAATCAATTTCACAGTCGCTGGTACGCGCCATTGTTGCGGTGGCGCAAGCGCTAAATCTACAGGTGATTGCGGAAGGCGTGGAAAGTGCGAAAGAGGATGCCTTTCTGACCAAGAATGGTGTCAATGAGCGTCAGGGATTTTTGTTCGCTAAGCCAATGCCAGCTGCCGCGTTTGAACGTTGGTATAAGCGACATCTGAATAAAAAAATGCGCTAACCATGCAGGAATACTCGTCGAGAAATAGCGAAGAATGTACATTCCGTGACTATCGTATCTGTCTGTAATCACGGAATATATAATATTCTCCGATCATGTCGGTTAATACTATTTTTCCCTTCTCTTTTGTGATGATTTTCTGCATCATGAAATTCTAAATTCTTTGACACCAGGATGATGACCATGTCTGATATCGACGCAAAACGACTGGCCGAACGCATTGATACCGTACTGGATATCCTTGTTGCAGGTGACACTCATTCAGCCATCCACAATCTCGAAATCCTCAAGGCTGAACTGTTAAACGCGGTCAGCGAAGAAACTGCGTCTTTGTCAAAAAAGCACAAAGCCCCGTGGGAGATCTGACGGCTTTGTTCTTGTTATGTGGTTGCTGATATCAGACTGTTGATAACGTAACCTCCGTTTAATGTCCGATACGATACCGCTATAAAAATTAATACTATGAATTCCCGACAACAATCTATTTTGCAGATGGTGACCGATAAAGGCCAGATGAGCGTATCTGAGCTTGCCAAAATCACCGGTGTCTCTGAAGTGACGATTCGACAGGATCTGAACACGCTGGAAAAACAGAGCTATTTACGTCGTGCACACGGTTTCGCAGTGTCACTGAATAGCGACGATGTTGAAACGCGTATGATGACCAACTTCACCCTGAAACGTGAACTGGCTGAGTTTGCCGCCTCACTGGTCAATCCTGGTGAATCCGTATTTATTGAGAACGGTAGCAGTAATGCACTGCTGGCCAGAACGCTGGCGGAACAAAAAGACGTCACTATCATTACGGTCAGCAGCTATATCGCTCACCTGCTGAAAGAAACACCCTGCGAAGTGATCCTCCTCGGCGGGATCTATCAGAAAAAAAGCGAAAGCATGGTTGGGCCGTTAACGCGTCAGTTTATCCAGCAGGTTCACTTTAGTAAGGCTTTTATTGGAATCGATGGCTGGCAGCCTGAAACCGGCTTCACCGGCCGTGACATGATGCGTTCAGACGTGGTCAATGCAGTGCTGGAAAAAGGCGCAGAGGTGATTGTGCTCACCGACAGCTCGAAGTTTGACGCCATTCATCCGTACACACTCGGTCCGTTGGAGCGATTCAATCGTGTCGTCACTGATGCAAAACTCAGCGCCAGCGTGCAAATGCAGCTAGAGCATTCAGGATTAACCGTTAACATCATCAATACCCACGCATAATACAGCACCTGATGATTTGCCTGTCGGCAAATCATCTTCTCTCTGAGACTTATCCGACCGTCCAATTAAGACTTTTTACCTGTTGTTAACAGGGTAATGTCGTAAAATTAATGTTAGCGATATAACAGGAACACACTCTCATCAACAGATGATTGATGGTCATGCCCTGCGCTAAACGGTTTCACGGAAATACCTTTAATGACCTTAATTTAACGCTATCATTAAAGAGACTGGATTCCGTGAATCAATCATTCAGGAGAAAGTATTATGTTAGTAACGAGCAAAAAAATGACCGCTGCCATTCTGGCGATTACTCTGGCTATGTCTTTGAGTGCCTGCTCTAACTGGTCTAAACAAGACCGTAACACCGCCATTGGTGCGGGTGCAGGTGCCATTGGTGGTGCAGTCCTGACGGACGGCAGTACGCTGGGTACGCTGGGTGGTGCTGCAGTAGGTGGTATTATCGGCCACCAGGTGGGTAAATAATCTACGGTTGACCGGCTCGATATAATAATACGTTTACTTTTTCGCGACCGTACTATTTACATTACTAATAATAAAGCCACGAATATTTTCGTGGCTTTTTTTATTAGCCGCCAGCCAGTTTAACTTTCAAGCCTTTGGCTTCCAGCAAGGATTTAATCAGGTCGCGTTTATCGCCTTGTATTTCAATGACGCCCTCTTTCACCGCCCCACCACAGCCACATTTTTTCTTCAACTCGGCTGCTAATTTGGTTAGCTCTGAGTCGTCCAGATCAATACCGGTAATCAGGCAAACGCCCTTTCCTTTTCGACCGCTGGTCTGGCGTTGAATTCGCACAATACCATCGCCTTTTGGACGTTCTGTCACCACTTTAGGTTCGTCAATTCGTCCGGACTCAGTCGAGTAGACCAGACGAGAGTTAGCGTCGCTCATTTACGCTCCTCGTTTCAGTGAGGTGTTGATCGCCTTCAGCGTCTGGGCCGGATCCGCCGACTGCGTGACCGGACGACCAATCACCATATAATCCACACCCGCTGACAGTGCCTGCTGTGGCGTCATAATGCGGCGCTGATCGCCCGCTTCACTGCCTTCAGGACGAATACCAGGCGTTACCAGCTTAAACGCCTGACCAAACTCTTGTTTGAATCGTACCGCTTCCTGTGCAGAACAGACAACGCCGTCCAGCCCGCAGTTTTGCGTTAACCGTGCCAGTCTTTCTGCATGCTCCGCAGGTGACAACGTCACGCCAAGATCGGCAAGGTCGCTGGCTTCCATGCTGGTCAGCACCGTCACGGCAATTAACAACGGCGCATCGTTACCAAAGGGTATCAAGGCTTCACGAGCCGCCGTCATCATCCGTGCCCCACCCGAGGCATGAACGTTAACCATCCACACGCCAAGGTCTGCCGCAGCCGCTACGGCATGTGCCGTGGTATTGGGGATGTCGTGGAATTTCAGGTCCAGAAATACATCAAATCCCCGCTGCTGCAGGTCACGCACCAATTGAGGCCCAAAAAGCGTGAACATCTCTTTGCCCACTTTCAAACGGCAATCACGGGGATCAATTCTGTCGACAAATGCCAATGCTTTATCGCGATTATTGTAGTCCAGAGCGACAACGACAGGAGAATCAGTAACAGCACGGGGAGAAGATGAAGCAGTAAACGTCATAACCAGACCTTCCTGAAGATGGGCACCTTTCGGCACAAAATGGGTAAACGGCGTGCATTCTACCTGTGGTCATAGGAAATTAACAGATTCGATTACATCGCTGCCTGGCGATGTGGCACGGAGGCTAAATGTGCAGGATGTTATTAAACAATAAGGATGTTGTAACTAAAGTCGGTATTTTTTTAATTACAAACCGTCAAGACCGCGAATTGGCTTAATGGTTGACCATGAACGGCACGATGGGCAATGCCAGTACAGCGTGTAGGCGGTAAATCCGCATTTCTGGCAGCGGTAGCGCGGCTTACTGCGAACCTGTTCGCCGACCATATCCCGTAACACCATCAGACTCTCTTTAGCACGCCCTTCCTCGGCCTCATTGAGGTGATAGTCCATTAGTTTGTGGAAGACGCGCATCGTCGGATGACGCTGCAACTGACGGGTGATATAAACCTGCGCGGTATCGCTGCCCTCACGCGCTTCGAGGATATCCGCCAACATCAGCTCAGCGGCGGCACCGGTATTTTCCTCTACGGCGCGGCGTAAGAACTCCGCCCATTCATCGTTCTTACCAAGTTGCTGGTAGCAACTCTGTAGCATGTCCAGCGTTTCGCTGACCAGTTCTTTGTCCTGGGAAATTACGCGCTGCAGGCTTTCGACCGCCTTCGCATAGTCCCCTTTCATCATGTACACGCGTCCCATCATGATGGAAACCCGCGCACTGTTTTTGTCGGCGGCAGCCCCTTTTTTTAACAACGTCATGGCGCGGTCCATGTCGTCGCTGCCCAGTTGCTGAAGGGCCAGTTCGCAGTAGAAGTGTGCGATCTCAATTCGCTGCTTATCTTTACCGAGCTTCACCAGGCGTTCCGCAACGTCAATGGCTTTTTGCCACTCACTGGTTGCCTGATAGATCTGCAACAGCTGTTGCAACGCACCCACGCGGAAATCGGTTTCATCGGTAAGCTGATTGAACATGTCTTCAGCACGGTCATACAGACCTGCGGCCATGTAATCGCGACCGAGTTGTTGAACCGCCAGCAAACGCTGTTCGTAGGTCAATGACGCACTTTCCATCAACGTTTGATGGATGCGGATAGCGCGATCGACTTCACCGCGCGAGCGGAACAGGTTTCCGAGGGTGAGATGAGCCTCAACGGTGCCGGTATCCTCTTTCAACATATCGAGGAACAGATCCACCGCTTTATCTTGTTGGTTGCTCAGAAGGAAGTTAACCCCGGCGACATAATCACGCGACAGACGGTTAGCTTCGTCCTGTTTTGTTTGTTGCGCACTTCTGCGACCCATATACCACCCATAGGCAGCGGCTACAGGTAACAGCAGAAACAACAACTCCAGCATAAATAATTATTCCTTCACAACCGACGAATCGGCAGAGACCGCAACGTCGGTCGCAGGCGCAAGCTGGTTTTCCAGTCGTTTGATTTTACGTTCGGCACGCACAAGAGACACGCGAACCCTCAGCCAGAAAAGGCCGCAAATTAACCAACCAATCGCAAATCCTGCAGCAAACAACACAGCAAGCAGCGTAGAAATACGATATTCACCTTGGGCCAGCAGGTAGTTAAACGTTACCTGTTGATCGTTTTGCGCACCTAATGTCACCGAAATAACAAAAATCGCCAACACCAGTAAGAAAATGAGTAAATATTTCACATTACTTCCCGTTATGTGGTTTGAGCGAATAAATCGTGTACAACTTACCGCGTTGAGCCCTTTAAATTACCATTTTCACGACGAGTGCGAAATGGAAAAGCGCTTTAGTCTTTATGATTTAAGGGCAAAACGCGAAAAATCAATCACGGTCAGCTTTCTTGTTCACGCTGCGCGATTTCTTGTTGCTCCTGACCCGGCGGTGTTAATGGCCCACAGACCCGTTGTGCAAGCCATGTCGCCAACGTAACCAGCAGCCATGATATCAACGTCGCCACGACTAAATCTCGCGGCCAGTGCATGCCCAGTAACAAACGGCTGCCCATTACACCCGTCGCCCAGACCAGCAAGAAAACAATCGTCAGCGTACGTCTACGCGGCCATAATAGCCCCACGGCCAGTAACGCCCAACTGGCGGCAAACATCGTATGACCAGAGGGAAATGCGAAACCCGTCTCTTTTTGCCAGTGTTTACGTAAAAAGGTCGGGATATCCTGCTGTCCTGATAATTGCTCTTTGACTAAGTGTCCGCGCTCTTTACGCTTTAAAGTGTAGAACTCATCAACAGGGACATGGTGCGTTTTTTCCAGCCAAACCACAAAAGGTCGTGGCTCCTGCACCCTTTCTTTTACCCATGACTTGACCCCCTGGCCGATCAAAATTGCCGCAGCAAGGATGGCGAACAGCATCATCGCGGCTTTCAGACGAAATCTCAGACACCACAAAAACCACACACACAGGGACACATGAGTAATGATTCCCCAGGGTTGCGTCACCGTTTCCGTTATCCAGTATAAGGATTTTAACCACCAGACATTGTTCCCTGGCTGCCAACTCCAGTCAGACACCCACATGGACACTGGCATAATCAACAACAGAACAGCACCTACGCCGGTTCGCTTTGCGATAGAAAGCATTGCATCTCCTTTCGTCGATAAGTCTCACAATCATAACTGAAAAAATTGCGCGCCGGGAAAATTGACAATTTTGTGCCATTGCAAATACGAATGCGCTGTCGCCATTAGGCGAACGCCGTCGCCTTATGGCAAAATAGCGCCATACAGAAGCCAATAGGCGACGGCACGGCGAGTGCCAGCGTAATCTGGAGAAATACATGCAGCTTAAACGTGTGGCAGAAGCCAAACTGCCGACCCCCTGGGGTGATTTCCTGATGGTGGGATTTGAAGAACTGGCAACCGGGCACGATCATGTCGCGCTGGTATTTGGCGATATTTCGGGTCAAACACCGGTCCTGGCACGCGTCCATTCCGAATGTCTGACTGGCGATGCGCTGTTCAGCCTGCGTTGCGACTGCGGTTTCCAACTGGAAGCAGCGCTCACGCACATTGCTGAAGAGGGACGCGGTATCCTGCTTTACCATCGTCAGGAAGGTCGCAACATCGGCCTGCTGAATAAGATCCGCGCCTATGCGTTGCAAGATCAAGGCTACGATACCGTTGAAGCCAACCACCAGTTAGGTTTTGCTGCCGATGAGCGCGACTTCACCCTGTGCGCAGATATGTTTAAGCTGCTGGGCGTAGATGCTGTACGACTGCTGACCAATAATCCGAAGAAAGTTGAGATTCTGACCGAAGCTGGGATCAATATTGTCGAACGCGTGCCGCTGATCGTGGGCCGGAACCCGAAAAATGCGCATTATCTGGATACCAAAGCCGCCAAAATGGGCCACTTATTGAGCGAATAATCGCCCGGTAATTGCACATGCGCCTGCCGCATGAAAAGCCTGCTTACGCATAATGTCGTCCAGTTAACGACTCAGTTTCAGAAAGCATCAACATGTGTTGGGGAGGTAATGAACATGCTATCTCAGAGAAAGGTTCCGTTCACCTCATGCTCATCGTTTTTCTGAAGCACCGATTCCTGTGAACGTGTAAAGGGCGTTCTCCGCCACGCCCTTTACAATCCCGGCTCCCGGCGCGGAAAATTGTTGCTTCGCAATCCCCTCCGCTTATTCCTCCAGGCTACCGGGTCGGGCGCGAGGAAACCTCCCTGTAAAACGCACCCTGAGCCAGCATCCATGCTGGCTCTCCTGGCCTTACGGAAACACGTCGGCAATTTTCAGCCGGACCAGCCCACACCTGATCACCTGCGCTTTTATTTGAAGATCTCTGAATAGCAAAATGCGTAGGCTTTTTCACTTTTTACTTCAGCATATTACGAATCACATAGTGCAAAATACCGTCGTTCTGGTAGTAGGTTAACTCCGTCGCAGTATCGATACGACAGCGGCACATAATCACCTCTTTGCTGCCATCTGCGCGCACCATATTTACCGCAATTGTGGCGCCCGGTTGAATTGTTTGTAAATCCGTAATATCAATCACTTCCTCACCGGTGAGTCCCAACGTTTTACGCGTCACCCCTTGCGGGAACTCCAGCGGCAGGATCCCCATACCAATCAGGTTGGAACGGTGAATTCGCTCAAACGATTCTGCGATGACCACGCGAATACCCAGCAAACGTGGGCCTTTCGCTGCCCAGTCGCGACTGGAGCCTGATCCGTATTCCTTACCGGCAATCACCGCCAGCGGCACGCTCTCCTGCTGATAACGCATGGCCGCATCGTAAATCGCCACCACTTCCGTCCCCGGTAAATGGCGAGTCATCCCACCTTCAATCCCCGGCACCATTTCATTACGGATACGAATGTTGGCAAAAGTACCGCGCATCATCACTTCATGATTTCCACGTCGTGAACCATAGGAGTTAAAATCCCGGCGCTCAACGCCGTGGCTCTGCAAATAGCGTCCTGCCGGGCTGTCCGCCTTAATACTGCCAGCGGGGGAAATATGATCTGTAGTCACCGAGTCACCCAGCATCGCCAATATACGTGCCCCATGAATATCGTTTACCGGAGCCGGCGTAGCCTGCATGCCCTCGAAGAACGGTGACAGGCGAATATAGGTCGAGTCAGACTGCCAGCCGTAGGTGTCGACACGATCAACATGGATCGATTTCCATTCCGGCGTGCCTTCAAACACTCCCGCATACTCTTTGTGGAACATCTCCGTGGATACCTGCTCGACGGCGCGGGCAATTTCCCGTGCAGAAGGCCAGATATCTTTCAGATATACGGGGTCACCTTTTTTATCGTGTCCGAGCGGATCTTTGGTCAGGTTAATGTTCATATTGCCCGCCAGCGCGTATGCGACCACCAGTGGCGGAGAGGCCAGCCAGTTCGTTTTCACTAACGGATGAATGCGTCCTTCAAAGTTACGGTTACCGGAAAGTACCGCCCCCACCGTCAGGTCACCTTTTTTAATCGCCGTTTCAATTGGATCGGGTAACGGCCCAGAGTTACCAATACAGGTGGTACAACCATAACCAACCAGATTGAACCCCAGTTCATCAAGGTACGGGGTCAGCCGGGCCTGCGCCAGATAGTCAGACACCACTTTTGATCCCGGTGCTAGCGAGGCTTTGACCCATGGTTGACGTTTCAGACCAAGAGTGACCGCTTTTTTCGCCAGTAAGCCCGCCGCCATCAGCACGCTCGGGTTTGAGGTGTTGGTACAGGAGGTAATAGCCGCAATCACCACCGCACCGTCTGGCAGCTGGTATTGATGACCGTTCAGAACATAGTCGACCGGCTGACTGTCTTTGTGCGAACTGTTCAGCTCAAGCTCATTGCTTGCCGCAAATGCTTTCGGGACATCCCCCAGCGCGACGCGATCCTGCGGACGCTTCGGTCCGGCCAGACTGGCTTCCACATCGGCCATGTCCAGTTCCAGGGAACTGGTAAAGATCGGCGCATCGCCCGTATTACGCCACATTCCCTGCGCTTTGGCGTAGGACTCAACCAGCTCAACTTGCTCTTCGCTGCGACCGCTCAGGCGCATGTATTCGAGCGTGACGCCATCAATGGGGAAAAAACCGCAGGTCGCACCATACTCCGGTGCCATATTGGCAATGGTGGCACGGTCTGCCAGCGGCAGCGTGTCGAGGCCATCACCATAGAATTCAACAAATTTACCGACCACACCGTGCTTACGCAGCATCTGGGTCACGGTCAGGACCAGATCGGTGGCGGTGATCCCCTCACGTAGTTTTCCATCCAGCTTGAAGCCCACGACATCCGGGATCAGCATCGAGACCGGTTGCCCCAGCATCGCGGCTTCTGCTTCAATTCCGCCCACGCCCCACCCCAGTACACCAAGGCCGTTAATCATCGTAGTGTGGGAGTCGGTACCAACCAGCGTGTCCGGGTAAGCCACCCACTCGCCATCCTGCAATTCACTCCACACCGCTTTTCCCAGGTATTCAAGGTTAACCTGGTGGCAGATCCCCGTCCCCGGCGGCACAACGCTGAAGCGGCTGAATGCCTGCTGCCCCCATTTCAGAAACACATAGCGCTCGTGGTTACGCTCCATTTCCAGGCGAACGTTCTCTTCGAACGCATCATCATCACCGAAGTGGTCTACCGTCACCGAGTGGTCAATCACCAGATCAACAGGTGAAAGCGGGTTCACTTTAGCCGTATCACCGCCGAGGCGTTTAACCGCTTCGCGCATGGCCGCCAGATCGACCACCGCCGGAACGCCGGTAAAATCCTGCATCAGTACACGGGCGGGTCGATAGGCAATCTCGCGATCGGCATGGGCATTGTCCAGCCATCGAGCCAGAGAATGAATATCTTCTTCAGTAACTGAATCACCGTCCTGCCAGCGCAGCAGGTTTTCCAGCAAGACTTTTAGCGATTTAGGCAGACGGGTGATATCACCCAATGATTTGGCAGCCAGCGGCAAACTGTAGTAGCGGTAGGTTTTATCTTTAACCTGCAATGTGTCCTTACTGGCTTCGCGTAGGGTCGACGACATAGCTCCTCCTTAAATGACAGGGTGGCATCCCCTGACTTTTCTCAGGGTTAGTATTAAAGATAACACAAACAAAATGTAACGCTTTGATAACAACTCAAATTGATAAAAGCGGAGTAGCATAAATGGCGATACAAGGGGATTACGGCGTGAAGGTGGAATTACGTCATTCACTCTTCAATACGGTGAACTAATTCTAATGAAGATATAGCCAAAATAATTAGAGCGGCATGAAGGCGGCAAGTGAGTGAATCGCCAGGAGCATAGATAACTATGTGACTGGGGTGAACGAACGGAAATAACGCACATGCTGCTTTAAGTATGACGGCTATAAAACGCGGGTTAATTATTGTTTCTGTTCTTCGTCTTCATCAAATAGATCAATAAAAGCCTGCTGTGCTGGGGAAAGTTGCCACGCGTCAGGAATATTCTTTCTACATTCAGTAGTCGCCTCCTGCGCTGGCTCATTGTCTTGCTGAGAAGGTGTAGACGTGGGTTGCTGCTGTTGCACGGACATGACTAACTCCACACATTCCAAACCACGAGCGCAACAACAATCCAGAACAGGACTGAACCGAGAAAGACCGTGAACCATGCTTTACGTTTCAGCGCGGGATCCCGGCGTGCTGGCTGGTTTCCAGAAGGCATCGCTAACCTCATACTATCGAAATCACTTATCATATTGGCACCAAACGATTGGTACAATTAATCATCAGATAAGAGAAATCCTAAAGAAAAAGGCGTGAAAAAGCCAGTTAATTTTCGAATCCTGGGCCGTGAATAAATCAATTGTTTGATCCGATTTAAATATTTGACAGGGTTTTGAGCAGATTTTCTAATTTAAAACTACTTTGGCGAACATTCCCCTTAAATAATATGCGGTTAATGTAACTAATTCAGACTTGCCCGTCGGTAGCGTTTTTCATACTGAGATACCGACGAGCGCTGGCCCGTTATTATTTTTCCGGCAATTTAATATCTTTAAACATTGCTTCAATATCATCGTTAGAACGTAACGCGACCGCCGTATCCACCACATCGCGCGTCAGATGCGGCGCAAAACGCTGAATAAAATCATACATGTAACTGCGCAGGAACGTACTACGACGAAAACCGATTTTGGTGGTGCTATGGCTAAAGACATCATGCGCATCAACCCGTACCAAATCCGGATCGGAAATCGGGTCGACCGCCATGCTGGCAATCACGCCCACGCCCAGTCCGAGTCGCACATAGGTTTTAATAACATCCGCGTCGGTCGCGGTAAAGACAATACGCGGCTCCAGACCCGCGCGGTTAAACGCGGTGTCGAGTTCTGAACGTCCGGTAAAGCCAAAGGTGTACGTCACCAGCGGGTATTGCGCCAGTTCTTCAATCGACACGGAGGATTTACCCGCCAGCGGATGGTCAGGCGTGACAACAATCGAACGATTCCAGTGGTAGCACGGCAGCATCACCAGATCGTCGTACAGGTGCAGCGCTTCGGTTGCAATGGCAAAATCTGCGTTGCCTTTCGACACGGCTTCCGCAATTTGGGTCGGCGAGCCCTGATGCATATGCAAAGAGACGCGAGGATAACGCTCAATAAAGCCTTTAATCACATTAGGCAGCGCATAGCGGGCCTGGGTGTGGGTGGTCGCAATATACAGCGAGCCTTTGTCCGGCCAGGTATGTTCACCGGCAACCGACTTAATGGCATCTACCTTAGACAGAACTTCGCGCGCAATACGAATGACTTCCTGCCCTGCCGGGGTAACCTGCGTAAGGTGTTTACCGCTACGGGCAAAAATCTGGATACCCAGCTCGTCTTCCAGCATACGAACTTGCTTACTGATACCCGGTTGAGAGGTATAGAGCCCTTCGGCCGTTGAGGAGACATTAAGGTTGTGGTTAACCACCTCAACAATATAGCGAAGCTGCTGTAATTTCATGTTAGACCATCCAGATTAGCGGCATCAGACCATCGTTTATAAGCAGGCTGAACCGCGCTGCTAATACGATTTAATAATAAAAAGTTTGTTAACTATAACCACTATATCATTTTAATCAGAGCTGTATAGATACCGTCACCTATAAAAAAGGGCCGCTTACGCGACCCTTTAAGGCGATGTCAAACTGTCAGGCTGTTACTTCTTGCCTTCTACCCACTTACCGTCAACAAAGAATGCGGACCAGCCGGTCGCCTTACCGTCTTTCTCGGCAGACACATACTGCTGCTTGGTTTTACGGCTAAAACGCACCATCGCTTTGTTGCCATCCGGATCGGTCTGCGGCGCATCGGCAAGGTAGCGCAGTTTTTCCGGCAGACGATCGCGGAAGCGGTACAGCTCTTCCACTAACGGCGCACGCGTCTCACGCGATTTCGGGAAGGTATTCGCCGCCAGGAAGATACCTGCTGCGCCATCACGTAACACGAAATACGCGTCCGATTTTTCACACGGCAATTCCGGCAGCGGAACCGGATCTTCCTTCGGTGGCGCAACTTCGCCATTACGCAGGATCTTACGGGTGTTTTTACACTCGTCGTTAGTACACGCCATGTATTTACCGAAACGCCCCATTTTCAGGTGCATTTCAGAACCACATTTCTCGCACTCGACGATCGGACCGTCGTAGCCCTTGATGCGGAACTCGCCTTCTTCGATTTCGTAACCGTCGCAGGTTGGGTTGTTACCACACACATGCAGCTTACGTTTTGGATCGATGAGGTAGCTGTCCATCGCCGTGCCGCACTTCTGGCAACGGCGCTTCGCGCGTAACGCGTTAGTTTCCGCGTCATCGCCTTCCAGCACGTTCAGCACTTCGTTTTCCGGCACCAGGTTAATGGTGGTTTTGCAGCGCTCTTTTGGTGGCAGCGCGTAACCGGAACAACCGAGGAATACACCGGTACTGGCGGTACGGATACCCATCTGACGACTACAGGTTGGACAGTCGATACAGGTCAGAACCATCTGGTTTGGACGCATACCGCCCTCTTCAGGATCTTTCTCGGCTTTATCGAGTTGCTGAGTAAAATCACTGAAGAAGTTGTCGAGCACGCCCTTCCATTCGGCTTCGTGTTTCGCCACCTGGTCGAGACTGTTTTCCATCTGCGCGGTGAAATCGTAGTTCATCAATTCGCGGAAGTTTTCTTCCAGGCGGTCGGTGACGATTTCACCCATTTTTTCTGCGTAGAAACGACGGTTCTCAACACGGACATAGCCGCGGTCCTGAATCGTAGAGATGATCGACGCATAAGTAGATGGACGACCGATACCGCGCTTTTCAAGCTCTTTAACCAGTGACGCTTCGCTGAAGCGCGCAGGCGGTTTGGTAAAGTGCTGTGCGGGGGTCAGTTCAACCAATGTCAGCACATCGCCTTTATCCACCGCCGGTAAGATACGATCTTCATCGCCTTTACGCAGGGCTGGCATGACCTTAGTCCAGCCATCAAACCGCAGAATACGACCGCGCGCCTTCAGGCGGTAATCACCTGCGCCAACGGTCAGCGTGGTGGAGTCATATTTAGCTGGCGTCATCTGACAGGCGACAAACTGACGCCAGATCAGCTGATACAGTTTTTGCGCATCAGCTTCCATATCTTTCAGCGATTCAGCCAGGACGGCGACGTCTGAAGGACGGATGGCTTCGTGCGCTTCCTGCGAGTTTTCTTTACTGGCGTACTGGTTTGCACTCTCCGGCAAATACTTTTTACCAAAGTTTTCGCCAATGTAATCGCGGACCATAGAAACCGCATCCTGGCTCAGGTTGGTTGAGTCAGTACGCATATAGGTGATGTAGCCCGCTTCATACAAGCGCTGCGCCATCATCATGGTTTTCTTCACGCCAAAGCCCAAACGGGTGCTGGCAGCCTGTTGCAACGTAGAGGTGATGAACGGCGCGCCAGGTTTGCTGCTGGTCGGCTTATCTTCACGCTCCAGCACGCTGTAACGTGCTTTTTCCAGCAGGCTTACCGCAGCAAGTGTCTGTTCGCGGTTAACCGGACGGAACGGCTTCTCGTTGTGGTGCGTGACTTCCAGTGGCAGCGCGTCACCGGAAGGCGTCGTGGTGCTGGCATCTATTTCCCAGAATTCTTCCGGAACGAATGCCTTGATCTCACGTTCACGCTCTACAACCAGGCGCACGGCGACCGACTGTACGCGACCGGCAGACAGGCCACGAGCAATCTTTTTCCACAGCAGCGGCGACACCATATAGCCCACAACGCGGTCCATAAAGCGGCGTGCCTGTTGCGCATTGACACGGTCGATGTTCAGTTCGCCCGGCTTTTCAAACGCCTGCTGAATGGCATTTTTGGTAATTTCATTAAACACCACGCGACTGTAGCGGGTGTCGTCGCCCCCGATCACTTCCCGCAGGTGCCATGCAATGGCTTCCCCTTCGCGGTCAAGGTCGGTTGCGAGATAGATGTGGTCGGCCTTTTCAGCCAATTGTTTCAGTTCAGAGACGACCTTCTCTTTACCGGGCAGCACTTCATAGCGCGCATCCCAGTTGTGCCAAGGGTCAACCCCCATACGGTTGACGAGAGCGCCACGTTCATCCTTTTTGGGCTTTTTAGCCGTTTTGGTGGCGGTTGAGTCGGCGCTCTTTTTAGTTGCTGAGCCACTGGTCGGCAAATCACGGATATGACCGACGCTGGATTTCACCACGTAGTCATTACCCAGATATTTGTTGATCGTTTTGGCTTTTGCCGGGGACTCAACGATGACAAGAGCTTTACCCATATTCACCTTTACCTAATTTGATTCTTCCAGGAATGCGTCGCGCGTTGATTCACCTTCCACTGGCGACGAGACATCGATATGGTCTCTGCGTCGGCGGATATCAACCCTGGTACCGGTCACGGGTTCGTAATGTAACTCCCATCTAACTGAGTTAACAGGATTTTTTTCACGAATTCGCTAAAGCACGACGGAATATTGGTCGAATGTCAAGCAAATCTGTTGCCAGATTGACGAAAGCGTCACACTGTACCTGATAAAATGCGTTACGCAACTTTATTAGCATGCAAAAACAAATCTCGCCAGTAGGCACACTATCGTAAGACCCGCTCTTTTATCAGGGAATATTTGCCCATAAGGCGGGCTCGGCGTAGACTAATGTCCTTGTTTAAGGAGTAAATAATGCATAAAGACACTCAACCCATCGATCGCGAAACTCTGCTGATTGAAGCCAACAAAATCATTCGTGAGCATGAGGACACGCTGGCGGGGATTGTCGCCACCGGCGTCACACAGCGTAATGGCGTGCTGGTTTTCAGCGGAGATTACTTTTTAGATGAACAAGGGCTTCCTACGCCAAAAAGCACCGCAGTGTTTAATATGTTTAAACACCTGGCGCATGTCCTTTCTGAAAAGTATCACCTGATCGATTAATACAAGAAATGATTTGCCGGATGGCGGCTCCGCCTTATCCGGCCTACGATGCGACGATCCTGTAGGCCGGATAAGATGCTTTAGCATCGCCATCCGGCAATGACAATTTTACATCAACGGTTTTTGACCACGCTGCCACCAGCGCAGCAGCAAGCGATCCGCACTTTCCGCTGCACTACCAGTGAAACGGTCCATCAGTTTTTTGCGCTGCAGATAGCGTACGTTAAGCACTTCGCGACCCTCCATCAAACTCAGGATCACCTCATCGCTGGTATTGATCTCATCCACCAGCCCATTTTCCAGCGCCTGTTGACCGAACCAGTGTTCCCCGGTGGCAACCTGTTCAATGTCCAGAGTCGGACGCATGCGGTGCACAAAATCTTTAAACAGGTGATGCGTTTCGTTCAGATCTTCGCGGAATTTCTGCCGCCCCTCTTCCGTGTTCTCACCAAGCAGCGTCAGCGTCCGTTTGTATTGCCCGGCAGTGTGCAACTCAATATCAATGTCTTTGCCTTTCAGGAAACGGTTAAAGTTAGGGATCTGCGCCACCACGCCAATTGAGCCCACAATAGCAAACGGTGCCGAAACAATTTTATCTGCCACGCAGGCCATCATGTATCCGCCGCTGGCGGCAACTTTATCGACCGTCACCGTTAATGGGATCTGCTTATCGCGCAGACGCTGCAATTGTGATGCCGCCAGCCCATAGCCATGCACCACACCGCCGGGGCTTTCCAGGCGAATAACCACCTGATCTTGTGGTTTTACTACCGCCAGTACCGCCGTCACCTCTTCACGCAGCGCGCTGACTTCATGGGCATCCATACTGCCTTTGAAATCAAGCACCCAGACACGCGGTTTACCCGACGATGTATTCTCTCCCAATTTTGCTTTGGCTTTGGCCGCCTTCGCTTCCAGCTTGTGCTTTTTTTTCTGCGCTTTATGCCAGAGCTTTTGTTGGTGGCTGTCCAGTAAAGACATCGCCAGGTCTTCTTTCATCTCTTTATATTGTTCACTGAGATTAATGACCCGGAGTTCACCGCGCTGACGCTTGCGTTGTGTCGCATTGACGATCAGCATAACAATCACCGCAATCGCCACTACCACTGTGACGATTTTTGCCAAAAACAGCCCATATTCAGACAACAATTCCACGAATCCCACCTTGGTTAAACAACGCAACTTTCGCTCAGTGTACAACAGGTGTGTTAACCCGTCTTGCTTCATCCATCCGCATGGTAATCGGTAAAAAGCATGACAAAGTGTTCATTTTACGGTGTTATTACCTTTGGCTGATTGAAAAATAGCAGGGTTTAAGGCATAAAACCGACAAGTTATAGAAAACGGGATGGCCAGAGCGTCGCCGAGGAGTAACCGTGCATTACCAACCCAAACAAGATCTGTTACAGGATCGCATTATTCTGGTCACCGGAGCCAGCGATGGCATCGGTCGAGAAGCTGCGCTGACCTATGCCCGCTACGGTGCAACCGTGATTCTGCTCGGGCGCAATGAAGAGAAACTTCGTCAGGTCGCCCAGGCCGTTGCCGCAGAAAACAGCGCGCCCGCGCAGTGGTTTACGCTGGATCTGCTGACCTGTACTTCCACTGAGTGCCATGAACTGGCGCAGCGAATCAACGCCCATTACCCGCGTCTGGATGGTGTGTTGCATAATGCCGGGTTACTGGGTGAAATCGGTCCGATGATCGAACAAACTCCGCAGGTCTGGCAGGAGGTCATGCAGGTAAACGTCAATGCCACCTTTATGCTGACCCAGGCGCTGCTCCCTTTGTTGCTTAAGTCTGATTCTGGATCGTTGGTCTTTACCTCATCCAGCGTTGGTCGTCAGGGACGCGCCAACTGGGGGGCCTATGCAACCTCGAAGTTTGCCACCGAAGGCATGATGCAGGTGCTGGCAGACGAGTATCAAAACCATCATTTGCGCGTAAACTGTATTAATCCTGGCGGCACGCGTACCGGCATGCGTGCCAGCGCATTCCCGACAGAAGATCCACAAAAATTAAAAACACCCGCCGACATTATGCCGCTGTACCTGTGGCTGATGGGCGACGACAGCCGGCGTAAAACCGGTATGACCTTCGACGCCCAACCGGGCCGTAAACCAGGAATTGCCCAATGAGTGAAGAACGCTATCAGCAGCGCCAGCAGCGCGTAAAAGACCGTGTTGACGCACGCGTTGCCGCCGCAAAGGACGAGCGCGGTATCATCATCGTCTTTACCGGCAACGGTAAAGGGAAAACCACCGCTGCATTTGGTACCGCCACGCGCGCGGTCGGTCACGGTAAAAAAGTCGGCGTGGTGCAGTTCATTAAAGGCACGTGGCCCAACGGCGAACGAAACTTACTGGAACCCCACGGCGTGGAGTTTCAGGTCATGGCGACAGGATTTACCTGGGAGACGCAAAACCGAGATTCTGACACCGCTGCCTGTCTGGCCGTGTGGGAGCACGGTAAACGGATGCTGGCCGATCCTGAGCTCGATATGGTGGTGCTGGATGAGTTGACGTACATGGTGGCGTATGACTATCTACCGCTGGAAGAGGTGCTCGACGCCTTAAGCGCGCGCCCTTCTCACCAGACGGTGATTATCACTGGTCGAGGATGCCATCGCGATATTCTGGAATTAGCTGATACGGTCAGCGAGTTGCGCCCGGTCAAGCACGCCTTTGAGGCGGGGGTGAAAGCCCAAATAGGGATCGATTATTGAGTGTAGGCCGGATAAGGCGTTTGCGCCGCATCCGGCTCCACGCTAACGCCAGATGGCGCTTTGCTTATCAGGCCTGGTCATGATTAACCGTTGTTGTTACGACCGCCCGGACGACGGCTACCGCCGACCTGGGTGTGACGTTTAACTGCACGGCGGATCTGGTTCGCTTTCATGCGACGACGGTCTTTCTCAACAGCAACCTTCGAGCTGGTTTCCGGCTGCAGTTCCACCAGTTGACGCAGATAGTTTGTCTGGGCGAGGTCAAGCTCCGTCCAGCCACCACGCGGCAGACCTTTCGGCAGCGGAATATCACCGTAACGTACGCGGATCAAACGGCTCACCTGCACGCCAACGGCTTCCCACAGGCGACGCACTTCGCGGTTGCGCCCTTCGGTCAAGGTGACGTTATACCACTGGTTAATCCCTTCACCACCGCTGAACTTGATGGTTTTAAATGCGGCCGGACCATCTTCGAGTTGCACGCCACGGCTCAGGTCACGCAGTTTCGTTTCATCCACCTGGCCAAACACACGCACCGCGTATTCACGCTCAACTTCACGGCTCGGGTGCATCAGACGGTTCGCCAGTTCACCATCGGTGGTGAACAGCAGTAAACCACAGGTATTCACGTCCAGACGACCCACCGCAATCCAGCGCGCATCGCGCAGTTTTGGTAGACGGTCAAAGACGGTCGGACGACCTTCCGGGTCGTTACGGGTACACAATTCACCTTCCGGCTTGTAATACGCCAGAACGCGGCAGATTTGTTCCGCAGATTCTTTAACCGAAATCAGATGACCGTCGATACGGATTTTCAGACCCGGTGTTACGTCAACGCGATCGCCAAGCGTGGCAATTTTGCCGTCAACGCTCACGCGACCTGCTGCAATAATGGTTTCAATTTCACGGCGAGAACCGTGGCCAGCGCGCGCCAGCACTTTTTGTAACTTTTCGCTCATAGAGCTTCCTTTAGGTGTCGCCTTCACAGGCGTCGAACAGGAGAATCAACGGCGCCAGTTAGCGCCATTTTAAGGCCGCGTAGTATACCGAGTTGCGCCCTTATAAGAAAGGTTTAACGTCGCCGACGCCTTCACGCAACACCACCGGCGAGTCATCGGTTAAATCGATAACCGTGGTGGGCTGCTGACCGAGATACCCGCCGTGGATAATCAAATCCACCTGCTTCTCCAGACGATCTTTAATCTCTTCCGGATCGGACTCGGTAAATTCGCTACCCGGCAGCATCAGCGATGTTGAGAGCATGGGCTCGCCCAACGCTTCCAGCAACGCCAGCGCAATCGGATTGGACGGTACGCGCAGACCGATGGTTTTACGTTTTTCCTGCAGCAATCGGCGCGGCACTTCTTTCGTCCCTTTCAGGATGAAGGTGTAGTTGCCCGGCGTATTGTTTTTAATTAAACGAAAAGCAACGTTGTCCACGAATGAATACGTCGACAGTTCGGACAGGTCACGGCACATCAACGTGAAGTTGTGTCCATCGGGCAGATGACGGATACGGCAAATACGCTCCATCGCCCCTTTGTCTTCGATTTTGCAGCCTAACGCATAGCCGGAATCAGTGGGATAAACGATCACCCCACCTTTACGCACAATTTCAACGGCCTGATTGATCAGGCGTTGCTGTGGGTTATCAGGATGGATATAAAAAAACTGACTCATACTTTCCTCTCAGTGGTCTCGGGCTGTTCCCAAAGCTGCCAGACGCCTTCAACGCCTGCGGGCAACCAGAGCTTACGACCCAATTCAATCCACGGGCACGGCTGATGAAAATCAGACCCTTGTGATGCCCACAGCTGATGCTGACGCGCCAGCGTCGCCAGATGGGTACGCTCATTGGGAGACTGTTGACACTGTGCCACTTCCATCGCATCACCATGATGTTCGGCAAACCAGGCAACCAGTCTTTTCAGCCACTTAGCGCTAAGATCGTACCGACCAGGATGAGCCAGTACCGCCTTACCGCCAGAATGATGAATGACATCAATAGCTTGTTCTATTGTACACCACTGTGGCGGAACGTAACCGGTTTTCCCGCGGGCAAGGTATTTTTTAAACACGTCAGCCATGGTCGTGGCTTTGCCACTCTCGACCAGGAAACGCGCAAAATGACCTCTCGTGACGGCCCCGCCGTCAGCCAGACGTAACGCGCCTTCCCACGCGCCCGGAATATGTGCTTTGTCCAGTCGCTCAGCAATTAGCTGCGCACGCAGCTGACGACGCGCGATTTGTTCTGCCAGAAACGCACGCATCATGGGGTGGTCGATATCGATATTCAGGCCGACGATATGGATCTCGTGGTTTTCCCAGACCGTGGAAATTTCAACGCCCGCTATCAACTTCAAGGCTAAACCTGAACGTGAAATTTCTTCTCTTGCCGCCGGAATCGCTGCCGTGGTGTCATGATCGGTAATCGCCAGTGTCCCGACTCGCATCTCTACCGCACGGTGTACCAATGCTTCAGGCGTCAATCGTCCATCGGACGCCGTTGTATGACTGTGCAGGTCGTAAATCACTGCGTAATTCGTGTCGCTCAAGGCGGCTCCCGTTTCAATAAATGTCGTATCACGCTCATCATAGCGTTTTAGACAAATTTACTGAAATCAGGTGTTGACTTTATTCCATCGAACTAGTTAACTAGTACGCAAGTTCACATGAAGAAAGAAGGTATCTGAGATGAAAGCAACATATGTCCTGCACGGTGGGTGGCGCACTTCCTGATTTCGGGCAGTGTCTTACGTCTGCAATATGCAACCAGATACCCGGCCCGCCAACTAAGCGGGCTTTTTTTTGAACAAAATTAATGAGAATAACGATGCAAACACAAAAACCGACACTCGAACTGCTGGCCTGTGACGCCGCCTACCGTAACAACCCGACCGAGCTGTTTCATCAGGTCTGCGGCGCGCGCCCGGCGACATTGTTACTGGAATCCGCCGATATCGACAGCAAGGACGACCTGAAGAGTCTGCTGTTGGTCGACAGCGCGCTGCGTATTACCGCCTTAGGTGACACCGTTACCATTCAGGCGTTGTCGGCGAATGGTGCCTCCCTGCTCCCGTTGCTGGATGCCGCCTTGCCAACGGGTGTTGAAAACCAACAACAGCCGAATGCCCGCCAGTTGCGTTTTCCGGCCGTCAGCCCACTGCTGGATGAAGATGCCCGCTTATGTTCCCTGTCGGTCTTTGACACGTTCCGTTTAATGCAGGAACTGGTTAATCTGCCGGAGCAGGAGCGTGAAGCCATGTTCTTCGGCGGTCTGTTTTCCTACGATCTGGTCGCTGGATTCGAAGATTTACCCCAGCTTGACGCCGGCAACCGCTGCCCTGATTACTGCTTCTACCTGGCCGAAACCCTGATGGTCATTGACCACCAGAAAAAAAGCACCCGTATTCAGGCCAGCGTGTTCACGCCCTGCGAGGAAGAAAAACAGCGTCTGGCCCACCGACTGGCGCATTTGAGCCAGCAGTTAACCGAACCCGCGCCGCCGCTGCCCGTTATTGAAGTACCAGAAATGCGCTGCGAGTGTAATCAGAGCGATGAAGAGTTCGGTACCGTCGTGCGCGGTTTGCAAAAAGCTATTCGTGCCGGTGAGATTTTCCAGGTGGTGCCTTCCCGCCGTTTTTCACTGCCCTGCCCGTCACCACTTGCTGCCTATTATGTTCTGAAAAAGAGCAACCCCAGCCCGTACATGTTCTTTATGCAGGATAACGATTTCACGTTGTTCGGCGCCTCCCCGGAAAGTTCGCTGAAATACGACGCCACCAGCCGTCAGATTGAGATCTACCCCATTGCCGGGACTCGCCCACGCGGCCGTCGTGCTGACGGCTCGCTGGACCGCGATCTCGACAGCCGTATTGAGCTGGAAATGCGCACTGACCATAAAGAACTTTCCGAGCACCTGATGCTGGTGGACCTGGCGCGTAATGACCTGGCACGTATCTGTACCCCGGGCAGTCGCTACGTGGCCGACCTGACCAAAGTTGACCGGTATTCCTTCGTGATGCACCTGGTTTCCCGCGTGGTCGGCGAACTGCGTCATGACCTGGACGTCCTGCATGCATACCGTGCCTGTATGAACATGGGCACGCTGAGCGGTGCGCCGAAAGTGCGCGCCATGCAGCTTATCGCCGAGGCTGAAGGTCGCCGCCGCGGTAGCTATGGCGGCGCGGTCGGTTACTTCACCGCCCACGGTGATCTGGACACGTGCATTGTGATTCGTTCTGCCCTGGTAGAAGACGGTATCGCCACCGTGCAGGCGGGTGCCGGGATTGTTCTGGACTCTGTACCACAGTCTGAAGCCGATGAAACCCGTAATAAAGCGCGTGCGGTTCTGCGTGCTATCGCCACAGCACACCACGCACAGGAGATTTTCTAATGGCTGATATTCTGCTGCTCGATAACATTGACTCTTTTACCTATAACCTGGCAGATCAGCTGCGTACCAACGGCCACAACGTGGTGATTTATCGCAACCATATCCCGGCGCAGACCTTAATTGACCGCTTAGCGACCATGAAAAACCCGGTACTGATGCTTTCGCCAGGTCCGGGCGCGCCAAGCGAAGCCGGCTGCATGCCGGAGTTGTTGACTCGCCTGCGCGGCAAATTGCCGATTATCGGTATTTGCCTTGGGCATCAGGCGATTGTCGAAGCTTACGGCGGATATGTAGGTCAGGCGGGAGAAATCCTGCACGGCAAAGCCTCCAGTATTGAACACGACGGTCAGGAAATGTTCGCCGGTCTGGCTAATCCCTTGCCTGTGGCGCGTTATCATTCACTGGTCGGCAGCAACGTCCCGGCGGGACTAACCATTAACGCCCACTTCAACGGCATGGTGATGGCGGTTCGCCACGACACCGACCGCGTGTGCGGATTCCAGTTCCATCCGGAATCAATTCTCACCACTCAGGGCGCGCGTCTGCTGGAGCAAACGCTGGCCTGGGCACAGCAGAAGCTTGAACAAACCAACACGCTGCAGCCTATTCTCGAAAAACTGTATCAGGCCCAGACGCTGTCCCAGCAGGAGAGCCACCAATTGTTCTCTGCAGTCGTGCGCGGTGAATTGAAGCCGGAGCAGCTGGCTGCCGCACTGGTCAGCATGAAAGTGCGCGGTGAGCATCCGAATGAAATTGCCGGGGCGGCGACGGCCCTGCTGGAGAACGCCGCGCCGTTCCCACGTCCGGACTATCTGTTTGCCGACATTGTCGGGACCGGCGGTGACGGCAGCAACAGCATCAACATTTCCACCGCCAGCGCGTTTGTCGCCGCGGCCTGTGGGTTAAAGGTAGCGAAGCACGGTAACCGTAGCGTCTCCAGTAAATCAGGCTCGTCCGATCTGCTGGCGGCCTTTGGCATCAACCTGGATATGAATGCCGATAAGTCGCGCCTGGCGCTTGACGAACTGGGCGTATGTTTCCTGTTTGCACCGAAATATCACACCGGTTTTCGTCACGCCATGCCGGTTCGTCAGCAGCTCAAAACCCGCACGCTGTTTAACGTGCTCGGGCCGCTGATTAACCCTGCACATCCGCCGCTGGCGCTGATCGGCGTCTACAGCCCGGAACTGGTACTGCCCATTGCCGAAACCCTGCGCGTGCTGGGATATCAGCGTGCAGCCGTGGTGCACAGCGGCGGAATGGATGAAGTTTCGCTGCATGCACCGACCATTGTGGCCGAATTGCATGACGGCGAAATCAAGAGTTATCAGCTAACGGCAGACGACTTTGGCCTGACGCCATATCACCAGGAACAGCTGGCGGGCGGCACGCCGGAAGAAAACCGTGACATTCTCAGTCGCTTGTTACAAGGTAAAGGTGAAGCCGCGCACGAGGCCGCCGTGGCGGCGAATGTCGCCATGTTAATGCGCCTGCACGGCGAAGAAGATTTAAAAGCCAACGCACAAATCGTGATTAATGTCCTGCGTAGCGGTGCGGCCTATGACCGGGTCACCGCCCTGGCAGCAAGAGGGTAAATGATGCAAACCGTTTTAGCGAAAATTGTCGCAGACAAGGCGATTTGGGTAGAAGCCCGCAAACAACAACAACCGCTGGCCAGCTTTCAAAATGATGTTCAGCCCAGCTCGCGACATTTTTATGATGCGCTGCAAGGCGCGCGGACCGCGTTTATTCTGGAGTGCAAAAAAGCCTCTCCGTCAAAAGGCGTGATCCGTGATGACTTTGACCCGGCACATATTGCGGGTGTGTATAAACATTATGCCTCGGCGATTTCTGTGCTGACCGACGAGAAATATTTCCAGGGAAGCTTTGATTTCCTGCCCATCGTCAGCCGCATCGCACCACAGCCGATTCTGTGTAAAGACTTTATTATCGATCCTTACCAGATTTACCTGGCCCGTCACTACCAGGCTGACGCTTGTTTACTGATGCTGTCCGTGCTGGATGACGAACAATATCGTCAGCTTGCCGCCGTGGCGCACAGCCTGAAAATGGGCGTACTGACCGAGGTCAGCAACGAAGAAGAGCTGGAACGTGCCATTGCGCTTGGCGCAAAAGTCGTGGGCATAAACAACCGCGACCTGCGTGACCTGTCGATTGACCTCAATCGCACCCGCCAACTGGCACCACGACTGGGCCACGGCGTGACCGTCATCAGCGAGTCCGGCATTAATACCTACGGCCAGGTGCGCGAACTCAGCCACTTCGCCAACGGTTTTCTGATTGGCTCCGCGCTGATGTCGCATCAGGACCTGCATGCCGCGGTGCGTCGCGTTTTGCTCGGCGAGAATAAAGTCTGCGGCCTGACGCGCGCGCAGGATGCCCACACGGCGTATGAATCCGGCGCAATTTATGGTGGCCTGATTTTTGTTCCTTCGTCACCACGTGCAGTCAGTGTTGATCAGGCGCGTGAGGTCATGACCGGTGCGCCGCTACAGTACGTTGGCGTGTTTCGCGACAGCAATATTGATGACGTGTGCTCCACCGTCGGGCATTTATCACTGACAGCCGTGCAACTGCACGGGAACGAAGATCAGACTTATATCGATACGCTGCGTGCGGCATTACCGCAACAGGTGCAAATCTGGAAAGCGCTGAGCGTGGGCGAGTCACTGCCAGCCCGCAGCTATCAGCATGTTGATAGATACGTTTTCGACAACGGCCAGGGCGGCAGCGGACAGCGCTTTGACTGGTCGCTGTTGGGTGGGCAATCACTGGATAACGTTTTACTGGCTGGCGGACTCGGTGCAGATAACTGCGTCGACGCGGCTAAAACCGGCTGTGCCGGTCTCGATTTCAATTCTGGCGTAGAGTCGCAGCCGGGCATCAAAGATGCGCGTCTGCTGACCTCGGTCTTTCAAACACTGCGCGCATATTAAGGAAAAGGACATGACAACATTACTCAACCCCTATTTTGGTGAATTTGGCGGCATGTATGTGCCACAGATTCTGATGCCTGCCCTGCGCCAGCTGGAAGAAGCCTTCGTCAGCGCGCAGAAAGATCCTGAGTTTCAGGCGCAGTTTACCGACCTGCTGAAAAACTATGCAGGCCGCCCTACCGCGCTGACCAAATGCCAGAACATCACCGCGGGTACTCGCACCACCCTGTATCTGAAGCGTGAAGACTTGCTGCACGGCGGTGCGCACAAGACTAACCAGGTGTTGGGTCAGGCGCTGCTGGCAAAACGTATGGGTAAAACCGAGATCATCGCTGAAACAGGTGCCGGTCAACACGGCGTAGCTTCCGCGCTCGCCTGTGCCTTGCTTGGCCTGAAGTGTCGCATCTATATGGGTGCGAAAGACATCGAACGTCAGTCTCCCAACGTGTTCCGTATGCGGCTGATGGGCGCCGAGGTGATCCCGGTACACAGCGGCTCCGCAACGCTGAAAGATGCCTGTAATGAAGCGCTGCGCGACTGGTCTGGCAGCTACGATACCGCGCACTATATGCTTGGTACGGCGGCAGGCCCGCATCCTTTCCCGACTATTGTGCGTGAGTTCCAGCGCATGATCGGCGAAGAAACCAAAGTGCAGATCCTCGAAAAAGAAGGTCGTCTGCCGGATGCCGTTATCGCCTGCGTGGGTGGTGGGTCGAATGCTATCGGTATGTTTGCTGATTTTATTAATGACACCAGCGTCGGGTTGATTGGCGTTGAGCCGGGCGGTCACGGGATTGAATCCGGTGAACACGGCGCGCCGTTGAAGCATGGTCGCGTCGGGATTTACTTCGGCATGAAATCACCGATGATGCAAACCGAAGAGGGGCAAATCGAAGAGTCCTATTCGATTTCAGCGGGTCTGGATTTCCCGTCCGTCGGGCCACAGCATGCTTACCTGAACAGTATTGGCCGTGCCGATTACGTATCGATTACCGATGACGAAGCGCTGGAAGCCTTTAAAACCCTGTGCCTGCATGAAGGGATCATTCCGGCCCTGGAGTCATCACATGCCCTGGCGCACGCGTTGAAAATGATGCGTGAGGATCCGGACAAAGAGCAGCTGCTGGTGGTTAATCTCTCCGGTCGCGGCGACAAAGACATCTTCACCGTACACGATATTCTGAAAGCACGAGGGGAAATCTGATGGAACGTTATGAAAACCTGTTTGCACAGCTGAAGGACCGCAAAGAAGGTGCATTTGTCCCCTTCGTCACCCTCGGCGACCCTTCTGTTGAGCAGTCGCTGAAGATTATTGATACGCTGATCGACGCCGGAGCCGATGCGCTCGAACTCGGGATCCCCTTCTCCGACCCGCTGGCTGATGGCCCGACCATTCAGGATGCGACCTTACGTGCTTTTGCCGCAGGCGTCACGCCGTCGCAATGCTTCGAAATGCTGGCGTTGATCCGTCAAAAACATCCCAATATTCCTGTTGGCCTGCTGATGTACGCCAATCTGGTATTCAGTAAAGGCATTGACGAATTTTACGCCCAGTGTGAAAAAGTCGGCGTGGATTCCGTGTTAGTCGCCGATGTGCCGGTTGAGGAGTCTGCGCCATTCCGGACAGCGGCACTGCGCCACAACGTGGCACCGATTTTCATCTGCCCGCCGAACGCTGATGACGACCTGCTGCGCCAGATTGCGTCCCATGGTCGCGGTTATACCTATCTGTTGTCTCGTGCTGGCGTGACTGGCGCTGAAAATCGTGCCGCGCTACCGCTGCATCATCTGGTCGAGAAGCTGAAACAATACAATGCACCGCCGTCGCTGCAAGGCTTCGGTATCTCAGCGCCTGAGCAGGTCGCGGGGGCGATTGAAGCGGGTGCTGCCGGGGCGATTTCGGGCTCGGCGATTGTGAAAATTATTGAGAGAAATGTCGCCGCACCAGAACAGATGCTGACAGAGCTAAGGGCCTTTGTCAGCGCGATGAAAGCCGCCACGCATCAGTAACAAGCCACAACCGCCAGCCTAAATCTGGCGGTTTTATCCTTCTTTCGTCTGCTTCATTTTGTACATAGCGTTATCTGCGTTCTGAATAGCCGCATCCAGTTCACCGTTCACTTCCGCAATTCCCCATGACACCGACAGCGGCACAGTGTGCCCCTCCACCACAAATACGTGATTATTGACCTGACCGCTAATACGCTCAGCGATGGCGATAGCGTCACTCGCCTGAGAGCGAAACAGCAAGATCATAAACTCATCCCCGCCGGTACGAATCACCAGATCGTGACTGGTTCGGGTATTAGACAGCATTCTGTTGGCAATGGTTTGCAGTGCGCGATCCCCGGCCGCGTGGCCCCAGGTGTCGTTGACGGCCTTAAACTTATTACAGTCCAGAAGTACCACCGAACAATGGGATAAATCCCGGCGTTTAATAATGTCGAGGATCCTGCGGTTAAAACAACCGGTCAGCGAATCAATATACACCTTTAGATCGCTTTCATTCAGCCACGATTTCAACGAAAAGCTAATGATAATAAAGAAGAACGGCGCCAAAAGAATCACAATCCCGGCATGCGCATCGTGTACCATAAAACGACCTAAAGAGATCGAATAGTGCAGCGCATACTTTTCTGACAACATCCTGATATGGGCGTTGTTCAGGTTTGCGCATTTCCCCGCTAAACAGAGACTCTCGTTGTTGAGTACATTAACCAATGCCACATTAAGACCCAGCGGAAGCTGGTTTTCAAACGCGTTTGCCAACTCATCTTGCAATTCCGGTTTCGAATGGTCATAAACCAGGTACGCCACGATATGATCGGAGATATCATCGCCTGACAGATCGTAAATATAGCTCACGACACTGTACGCCTTATCTCCGGTGATTTTATCGGTATAAAAATCGGTCGAACTAAGGGCTTTGTTTTTGACGTTTTTTTGCAGTAGTCGGGTATAAAAATCGACCGGCGGGTAGAAAAAATTGGAAATATCGAGCGCCATCTCAGAGTCAGCGAAAGAAAAATTGTGAGAGTCGGCAGGAGTAAACCAGTAAAAATAATCTGCGTCTTTGGCGATAATATAACGATGCGCGTCGAAAGTGCCCGGATTGAGCTCATTCACCATTCCGCGGATAAACTCTGCGGCGGTAAACATACACAGGGCCTGCTGGCTGGGCTGCTTAGCGATAATGGCTCCAGATGCCGAATGTATCCGCTTTCGATCGGCGTTGATTCCCCACTCCCCCTCCTCGCGCGGAACAAAGCGCGACTTGCTGCCACATCGTCCACCATTAATGGTGTGGTGATAACGCTCACCGATGGCGTCCGCGATCAGTTCATTGTCGTTAAAGATGTCCATGAGACGCGTTTGGAGACGGTTGATACCTTCACTCGCGGTGGTCGTACGCTGCTCGTAAATGATGAACAGGAACAGTGATGTAAATATCAGTGTAATGAGACCAGAGACCAGCAACGCCTGCCTGTTTCTGAGCTTATCCTGCACAATCTTCACGCGTCCACCCTGATAGTTACCCGCATTGCCAAATCAGTTACTTGAGCGCTAAGTTACAGATTTACCCATAAAAAGCATATATTTATTAACAAATAAGCAAACTAATCATCACCTTCGAGCAGATAGCCCGCCCGGCGAATGGCCTCACGGCAGTCGCTGACGCCGGCGGCATAGCCCGCTTCAATTTCGCAAACCGGTCTGGCACTGCAATAAGGTAATTTGATCGGTACGGCCAGAGCGTGTTCAAGGCTCTCCACCCGAGTCATATACGCCAGCAGTGCGCGCGCAGCATACAGGGCGAATTCTGCTATGTCATCGTTGGGTGATGATTCCAGAAGTGAAATTTTTTGTTGCAGCTGTTGGCGGGACAATTCCATCGTCAATGCCCTCAAAGCAGGTTTGCTTAAAGAGTAGCATTTGATCGAAGGGTGAAAAGGCGGGAGGGAAAAAACAGGGCCAAAAAGACGGGACAACGCTCGCCCCGTCTTTTCACATTTGAATCACAGCGTTAGAAGCGATAACCCGCAGAGAACATAAACACCCACGGATCGAGGCGTACGTTGTCGTGCTGCTGTGCGCCAGCCAGTTTGTAGCTCGCGGTGGTGTCGATATCCATGTACCAGACCGACATGTTAATCAGCCAGTCGCGGTTGATTAAGTAGTCCATCCCCACCTGTCCCGCCGCACCCCAGGAGTCTTTCAGGCTCAGGTCAGATAATCCGGTTTCTTTGCCGTTATCGTTAAATCCTTCGTCGAAGAACGTGGTGTAGTTAACGCCGACGCCAACGTAAGGACGCAACTTGCTGCTGGAGTCGCCAAAGTACCACTGCGCCATTAGCGTTGGCGGTAAATGGTGAACGGTCGCGATATCCCCGGTAGTTGAGGTGCCGATTTTATGACGAAACGGCGTTGCGGCCAGTAATTCGACACCAATATTGTCGGTCGCCATATAGGTGAATGTCAGCCCCAGTTGCGTGTTATTGCTGACGTCAAAACCGCCTAAACTTCCCAGCGTACCGCCTGCACCTTCCGTCGGTCTTACGGTTGCAGAACCTGCGCGAATAAAGAACTCTCCCGCTTCATGCGCAAATGCGTTCCCGGAAAGTAGAGTTGTTAATGCCAATGCTGCCACTGTTAATTTTTTCATGTCCGCTCCATCGTTATGGTTATAAAAGCGGAACGAATATACCTACAATGGAGTAATAAATGATCTAACACAGATCACATTGACGCCTGTAATTTAACATTTATTGATCCAGATTAAGTTAGAACTTGCATTCAAAATCCTGGTTAACTTAATTCAGATCAATTTTGATATATTTCCACCCTGTGAGCATTTTTCCCTTCAATGGTATACGGACGTAATGACGCCATGGTGTACACAGAACAAACAGCGTTGTTGCATAATGCTGAAGTCATAGCCAAAAATTACCGCCGCTTTACAAAGATATGCTTTTCCATACACCTCGCGATGCTGCCACTGTTGAGTTATCCAGGGTACAATTGCCCGCAAATGAACACCTGCAAAACTCAAGGAGAGTGCATGTCAATCACGGCGAAGTCCGTTTACCGTGACACGGGAAACTTTTTCCGTAATCAATTCATTACCATCTTGCTGGTATCGCTGTTGTGCGCGTTTATCACAGTGGTGTTCGGGCATGCTTTTTCCCCCAGCGACGCGCAGATTGCGCAACTCAGTGAAGGGGATCAGATAACCAACAGCGTGGGACTGTTCGACCTGGTGCAGAACATGACACCAGAACAGCAGCAAATCCTGCTACGTGCGTCAGCGGCATCGACATTTTCTGGACTTATCGGCAATGCCATCCTCGCGGGCGGTATTATTCTGATGATCCAGTTAATTTCAGCAGGCCATCGTGTCAGCGCGTTGCGGGCGATTGGCGCCAGTGCACCGGTATTGCCTAAGCTGTTTATTCTGATTTTTCTGACTACCCTGCTGGTGCAAATCGGGATTATGCTGGTCGTTGTACCCGGTATTGTGCTGGCCATTCTGCTGTCGCTTGCGCCAGTGATGATGGTTCAGGATAAGATGGGTGTCTTTGCAGCCATGCGCAACAGTATGCGTTTGGCGTGGTCTAATATGCGACTGGTTGCGCCCGCGGTGATCGGTTGGCTGCTGGCAAAAACGTCACTGTTGCTGCTCGCCCCCACTTTTGCTGTATTAACGCCAAATGTTGGCGCGGTAGTGGCGAATACGCTGAGCAATATGATTTCTGCCGTTTTACTGATCTATTTGTTCCGCCTGTATATGCTGATTCGCCAATAAACCCTGAACGCATCCCGGCCTCTTGGTCGATGCTTTTTGATTACGGAATCGAAGAATGAAGCAGTTTCTTGATTTTTTACCGCTGGTGGTCTTTTTCGCTTTTTATAAGCTTTATGACATCTATGCGGCGACCTCGGCACTGATTGTCGCAACGGCCATTGTGTTGATTTACAGCTGGGTTCGCTATCGCAAGGTCGAGAAGATGGCGTTGATCACCTTTATTCTGGTGGCTGTTTTTGGCGGCCTGACCGTTTTCTTCCACAACGATGAATTCATTAAGTGGAAGGTAACGGTGATATATGGGCTGTTTGCGGGTGCCTTACTGGTCAGCCAGTGGGTGATGAAAAAACCGCTGATTCAGCGCATGTTAGGTAAAGAACTAACGCTGCCACAGCAGGTATGGTCGAAACTGAACCTGGCCTGGGCCGTCTTTTTCATCCTGTGCGGTCTGGCGAATATCTACATCGCGTTTTGGCTGCCGCAAAATATCTGGGTTAACTTCAAAGTGTTTGGCTTAACCGCCCTGACGTTGGTCTTCACGCTGCTGAGCGGGGTGTATATTTACCGTCATCTGCCGCAGGAAGATAAGTCATAATGCGCATTCGCCAGATCTGCGGATCTGGCGAATTTTTAACCCACTATACCTTTCTCTCACTTTAACACCGCGTTGCACACCGCATCCCCTCTGTTCTCAGCCCACAAATTCTAGTAGCATCGCGCCTGTAATCTTTCTCTACAGTCGGTTCTACAATGACAACAACGAATAACACCCCTCAAGGTGAGCTGGTTTTACGTACTCTGGCCATGCCAGCCGATACCAATGCTAACGGCGATATTTTTGGCGGTTGGCTGATGTCGCAAATGGATATCGGTGGCGCTATTCAGGCCAAGGAAATCGCGCACGGTCGTGTGGTCACGGTGCGAGTGGAAGGAATGAGTTTTTTACGCCCGGTTGCCGTCGGTGATGTGGTCTGTTGCTATGCGCGCTGTGTAAAGCGCGGTACCACATCCATCAGCATTAATATTGAAGTCTGGGTTAAGAAAGTGGCATCTGAGCCAATTGGGCAACGCTACAAAGCCACCGAAGCGTTGTTTATCTACGTGGCCGTGGATAAAGACGGGAAACCCCGTCCGATCCCCGCCTCTGCCTGATACGACACGTTAACGTCGAAATCAGACAAGCATTATGCTAGTTGCCGGATGATGGCGTAGCGCCTCATCCGGCCAACTTCTTACTCGATCTGCGCAGTACCGTTCAGACGGAAAACAATATTCACCACCAGTCCGGAGCCAGGTTTGCCCGCCTCGTAGCGCCATTTGCGCATGGCATTCTTCACTTCACGCTCAAACATATTGGCAGGCTGTGCGGAAAGCACCTCCACGTTCTCAACCCGGCCATCTGACGTCACGTCAAATTTCACTTTTACACGACCTTCAATACGCAGCGCCTGCGCACGTGCCGGATACTGTGGCTGATTACGACTCAGCGCACGCGGGCCAGCAGGCGCACTGACGGTCTGCTTGCTGGTGGCCGGGGCGGTACTGGTGGTCGGGCGCGCAGGCGCGGTGTTTTCAACTGGCGCGGCCGGGCGTGATTCAACCGGTTTAACGTCACGTTTCGGCTGTTCTTGCACCTTTTTCACCGGTTTTGGCTTCGGTTTTGGCTTTGGCTTCGGTTTCTCAATAACGACCGGTGCCTCCTTTGGCGGCTCAGGAATCGGTTCGGGTTCCGGTTCTGGCTCGACGACGGGCTCCGGAGGCGGCTGAACAACCTGCGGCGGTTCGAGGTCAGCTGGCGCGACCATCGTGATAGAAATCGGCTGCGCGGGCGCAGGCAGTTCAATAACCTGATGTACCGAGGTATACAGCAGTCCTGCCACTACAGCACCATGAACGCCGACAGAAAGTAACGTCGGCCAGGGAAAGCGACGAGGTAAATCAAGGGTCATTGAAGTCATAATCGTTTCAGTTAAAAAACCAGGCCCTGATTTTAAATGCAAATAGCAATCATATTCAATAAGCCCATGGCGGTAAGCGGCATTTAAAACGCGATTTTATGATAATAACCCACTTCTAAAGTAGGGGCTTAACAAATCCGTTATCTTTCCGTTGCAGTTGTTAGGCCTTTCCAATAACGTAATTAACGACTTTTACCGATCAAGGAGCTCTTCCCGTGCTGTACGTTATTTATGCTCAAGATATCGCTGATTCTCTCGAAAAACGCCTTTCCGTGCGCCCGGCACATCTGGCACGTCTGCAACTTCTCCATGACGAAGGTCGCCTGTTGACCGCAGGTCCTATGCCCGCCGTGGATAGCAACGACCCGGGTGCGGCCGGATTTACCGGATCAACCGTCATTGCCGAATTTGAATCACTCGAAGCTGCACAAGCATGGGCTGAAGCTGACCCGTATGTAGCGGCAGGCGTTTATGCGCAAGTTTCAGTAAAACCGTATAAGAAAGTATTTTAAGCAACAACGTCATACTAACATTAATAAGCAGAGTGATTATCTACCCGCTTATAATATTCACAAGGGTGCATCTGAATAGATAATATTCAATGCACCTGTATTATTGCTATTTCAATACTCGCCATGGCATATAACACTTAGTGGTTAGAAAACTAAAGCATCTGGCAAAATGTTATGCAGGGAATCTTTTTATGAATAATGACGGTCTTTTCGATAGCCGTATAATAAGGTAGAGGGATGCTGTCACTTTCCCATTAAATAACTTTTTCTCGTTATCAATTTATTATGTATTTCACTTCTGAAAAGTGATACATCAAGCACAATAAAATTCCAACTCACTAATTTATCACTTTTAAAACAACAAGATACATCACCACACCCATCTGAGACACCCGATGCCACTTCTGCATTACGCCATCAGAAGTGGCATTAACTCACAGGGTCTTTAATATCCAGCAGCTTTATTAGCCGCATTGATTCGCTTAGTCCTGGCGTCTTTTTGATTTTTATCTGTTGCCTGAATGATGCCACCGGCAGCATCAATCCAGTCGCTTGCCGTGCAACCAGACAACGTCACACTCAGCATGAGCGCCATTAAATACTTCATCTAAACTCCGTTTTTCAATTACCGTACAAAAATATTGGTGAAAATTTATATAATTAGTTATTACCGGCGCATTGTTACAAACATATCCGACACGAGCAATCAATAAATAAGGGGGCTGATTGAATAGCGCAGAATATTAACCGGGAGGATAAAAGATGGCGGGTTGTGCTGTGGTCATTGGGCACCGCCAGCGATGCCCTTTTTTGATCAGACGCTGTGGATTGCAAACAACAACGAGTTACGTTGATGGTTGAGAATGCACTTTCTGATGGTATGGATGCGCATATTGCGGCGCGATTGTCCTTCAAGCCAACGCGCTTTACGGCGACTGGCCTGACGCTGCATCCGCCAGCGCCCCACTTCCGTTCTACTACGCTTCATGTTAACCACTCTTACCGTCACAGAGCGGACATTATACCGCCTGACCGAATGCAGACCAGCAGTTTTCCCGTGTTTTTATTTGCCAGATGAATCCTGATGCGTAAACTCTTAACAATACGCTTTCAAAAGGATTTTTAAATTTATGACAACCTTCTACACCGTGGTGAGTTGGCTGGTCATTCTGGGATACTGGGTACTCATCGCTGGCGTAACATTACGCATTCTGATGAAGCGACGCGCAGTGCCCTCTGCAATGGCCTGGCTTTTGATCATCTATATTCTGCCATTGGTCGGGATCATTGCTTATCTGTCTTTTGGTGAACTTCATTTGGGCAAACGTCGCGCCGAGCGCGCCAGAGCGATGTGGCCTTCAACGGCCAAGTGGCTCAACGACCTAAAAGCCTGTAACCATATTTTTGCTCAGGAGAACAGCAGCGTCGCCTCGTCTTTATTTAAGCTGTGCGAACGTCGCCAGGGTATCGGCGGCGTTAAAGGAAACCAGCTTCAGTTGCTCACCAGTTCCGATGACGTGATGCAGGCGTTGATCCGCGACATTCAACTGGCGCGGCATAACATTGAGATGGTGTTTTATATCTGGCAACCCGGCGGCATGGCCGACCAGGTCGCAGAATCATTAATGGCCGCGGCACGACGCGGTATTCACTGTCGCTTGATGCTGGACTCCGCAGGCAGCGTGGCGTTCTTCCGCAGCCCGTGGGCCGCGATGATGCGTAATGCAGGTATTGAAGTCGTTGAGGCACTGAAGGTTAACTTGATGCGTGTCTTCTTACGCCGCATGGACCTGCGCCAGCACCGTAAGATGATAATGATCGACAATTATATTGCTTACACCGGCAGTATGAACATGGTTGACCCGCGCTTCTTTAAACAGGATGCTGGCGTCGGGCAATGGGTTGATCTGATGGCAAGAATGGAAGGTCCGGTCGCCACCGCGATGGGGATTGTCTATTCCTGTGACTGGGAGATTGAGACCGGTAAGCGCATTTTACCGCCGCCACCGGATGCCAATATCATGCCATTTGAGCAGGCCAGTGGGCACACCATTCATACCATAGCCTCCGGCCCGGGTTTTCCTGAGGATTTGATCCATCAGGCGTTACTGACCGCGGCATATTCTGCGCGTGAATATTTAATCATGACCACGCCCTACTTCGTCCCCAGCGACGATCTGCTGCATGCCATCTGTACGGCGGCGCAGCGTGGGGTGGATGTGAGCATTATTCTTCCCCGCAAAAATGACTCTATGCTGGTTGGCTGGGCAAGTCGGGCCTTTTTCACCGAGCTGCTGGCGGCTGGCGTGAAAATTTACCAGTTTGAAGGGGGTCTGTTGCACACCAAGAGCGTGCTGGTCGATGGTGAGCTGAGTCTGGTGGGTACCGTAAACCTGGATATGCGCAGCTTGTGGCTGAATTTTGAGATCACGCTGGTGATTGACGATGCCGGGTTTGGTGCCGATCTCGCGGCAGTACAGGACGATTACATCTCCCGTTCGCGCCTGCTTGATGCGCGTTTGTGGCTAAAAAGGCCACTCTGGCAACGGATCACCGAGCGACTGTTTTACTTCTTTAGCCCGTTGCTGTAAAACGTGCCCAAGAGACGGTAAACAGGTAGTCATTATGGATATGGATTTGAACAATCGCCTGACTGAAGACGAAACGCTTGAGCAGGCTTATGACATTTTTCTCGAACTAGCGACAGACAATCTCGACCCCGCTGACGTTCTTCTCTTCAATTTACAGTTTGAAGAACGCGGCGGCGCAGAGTTATTTGACCCGGCAGAAGACTGGCAGGAGCACGTCGACTTTGACCTGAATCCTGACTTTTTTGCCGAAGTGGTGATTGGTCTGGCCGACTCAGAAGATGGCGAGATTAACGATATTTTCGCACGCGTTTTGTTATGCCGTGAAAAAGATCACAAGCTCTGCCATATTCTCTGGCGCGAATGAGTCAAAAGAAAAGCTGCCCAGGCAGCTTTTTTTATTTAATTCGGAAGCTTAGTTCCACAGCGGTTACAAAATTGCGCGCTGTGCTCGTGCTGATGCTGCTGACACTGAGGGCATTGACGTTGATTCTGCCGATGCTGAAACGCGCTGCTCATGTGCGTAGTAATCAAGCCCGTGGGTATTGCAATTACTGAATAACCGATCAGAATAAGCACTGACGCCACCATACGCCCTAACGGCGTGTGCGGCGCGATATCCCCATATCCAACCGTCGTTACCGTCACAATGGCCCAGTACACCGACGCATTCAGCGTATCAAATCCATACTTCGGCCCTTCAATGAGATACATCAGCGCGCCGAAAATAATCATTAAAATGGCGATAAACGAATAGAACAGAATCAACTGGTGACGTGCACTTTTTATGGCGCCCCAAAACACCATCAACGAAGGCATAAAGCGCAGCAACTTGAGGATCCGCAGTACACGAATCGCCCGCATCGCTCGCCAGGCAAACACATAGTTCAGACTCATTTCTGGCCATAGCCACATGACATACAGCGGCAAAATGGTGGCCAAATCGATAATACCCCAAAAACTAAACACATATTTTGCCGGATTGGCCCAACAGCATAATCGCAGCAAGTATTCGGCGGTGAAGACCAGAGTAATAAAGATCTCCAGCCAGACAAAAGAACGCCATTCATCATACGTTAAATGATATTGCGTACCGACGCCCGACTCAACGAAGATGACAATGACGCTAAGCAACGCAAACAGCGCGCACAGACCTTCAAAACGACGACCTGAGCGCGTGTTTAAATCGAATAATTTACGATAGACAGCGCGGCGGACAGAGGACACAAAGCCAGACACATTCACCTCACCTATAAGAAGGGCTGACCTTTGTCAGCCCTCACGATTATAGCGGGTCTACTTTCAGGCAGGAAACAGCGTGGCGGAAACTTCCTTCCAGAACCGGTCGAGTTTTTGCACATTCCGGTCCGGCAATCGGACAACGGGTACGGAACACACAACCAGACGGCGGATTGATCGGTGACGGTAATTCGCCTTCCAACAGTTGGATGGTTTTATTCCTCTCCTGATCGGGATCGGGGATCGGCACCGCCGACATCAGCGCTTTGGTATAAGGATGCAGCGGGTTATGGTACACCTCGTCGTAAGTGCCCAGTTCCACCGCATGCCCCAGGTACATTACCAGCACGCGATCGGAGATATGTTTAACCACCGCCAGATCATGGGCAATAAAGATTAACGATAATCCCATTTCACGCTGCAGTTGTTGCAACAGGTTCACTACCTGCGCCTGAATCGACACGTCCAGCGCCGAAACCGGCTCATCGCAAATAATCAACTTCGGCTCGAGGATCAGCGCGCGAGCAATCCCGATACGCTGACACTGTCCGCCTGAAAATTCGTGCGGATAGCGGTTGATCAAGTTTGGCAACAGCCCGACTTTCATCATCATTGCCTTCACGCGATCGCGCACTTCCTGCCCTGGCAGGCTGGGATGATAAGTGCGCAGCGGTTCTGCGATAATTTCACCGATGGTCATACGCGGGTTTAATGAAGCCAGCGGATCCTGGAAAATCATCTGAATATCGCTGCGCACCGCGCGCCACTCATCGGGTTTCATACCCAGCAAATCTTTACCCAGCCAGGCCACTTTGCCATCGGTGGCTTTCACCAGACCAATAATGGCGCGGGCAAAGGTAGACTTACCGCAGCCAGACTCGCCCACTACCCCTAACGTTTCACCTTCGTACAGTCGCAGGGTCACGCCATCAACAGCTTTCAGTGTTTGTGAGGGTTGCCAGAACCACTGCTTGCCGTCTTTGATATCGAAATGGACTTTAAGATCGGCTATCTCAAGCAAGACTTTTCGTTGTTCAGTTGCCGTTGTCATACCAGTTCCTCCACCGGTTTAAAGCAAGCACGCAGACGGCCTGGGCTAAACTCTTCCAGCGGCGGAGCGCTGCTACAAATTTCCATCGCATGCGGACAACGAGGCTGGAACGGGCATCCTTTTGGCAAACGCAGCAGGTTTGGCGGGTTACCCGGGATGGTCAGCATCTCTTCCCCTTCAGCATCCAGACGCGGCACCGCGTTAAGCAAACCAATAGAATACGGATGAACGGGTTTATAAAAGACATCGCGCGCGCTGCCATATTCCATGGTGCGCCCGGCATACATCACCAGAACCTTGTCACATATCCCGGCAACCACACCGAGGTCGTGGGTGATCATAATAATCGCGGTATTGAATTCGCTCTTCAGTTCATTCAGGAGCGTCATAATTTGCGCCTGAACCGTAACATCGAGCGCGGTTGTCGGCTCATCGGCGATCAGTAACTTTGGCCGACACTGTAACGCCATGGCGATCATCACACGCTGGCGCATCCCGCCTGAAAATTCATGTGGATACATCTTCATACGCTTGCGCGCTTCCGGCATTTTGACCGCATCCAGCATTCTGACGGATTCTTCAAACGCTTCGGCTTTACTCATGCCTTTATGCAGCATCAGCACTTCCATTAACTGCTCTCCGACCCGCATATACGGGTTCAGGGAGGTCATGGGGTCCTGAAAGATCATTGAAATTTGTTCGGCGCGCAGTTTGTTCAGCTCGCGTTCCGGTAAATTAAGAATTTCACGTCCGTTGAACGTCGCAGAACCGCCGATGCGACCATTGGCCGCCAACAGTCCCATCAGGGCAAACGCCGTTTGCGATTTCCCCGATCCAGATTCACCGACAATACCCAGCGTTTCACCGGCTCGCAGCGAAAAGTTCAGATCGTTTACCGCGGTGACATCCCCATCAGGGGTGGCAAACGTCACGCGCAGATCTTTCACGTCCAGCAGTGCGTTAGCCTGTTGTTGCGCGAGCGGCGCGGTTGAGGTTTCAATTACGCTCATGGCTGCACTCCTTAACGGTCTTTCGGGTCGAGGGCATCACGCAGGCCATCGCCAATAAAGTTGAAACAGAACAACGTCACCACCAGGAAACCTGCCGGAAACAGCAGCAGCCACGGTGAGACTTCCATTGAGTTAGCACCATCACTTAACAACGCCCCCCAACTGCTTAACGGCTCCTGGGTCCCTAAGCCAAGGAAGCTCAGGAAGGATTCGAACAGGATCATGCTCGGTACCAGTAGCGATGCGTACACAACTACCACGCCCAGAACGTTCGGGACAATATGGCGGATAACAATGCGCACGGTCGAAACCCCACCCACCTGCGCAGCCTCAATAAACTCTTTGCGCTTCAGGCTCAGCGTCTGGCCACGCACGATACGTGCCATATCCAGCCAGGAGACCATACCGATCGCCACAAAGATCAGCAGGATGTTTTGCCCAAAAAAGGTCACCAGCAGAATGACGAAGAACATGAACGGGAAGGAGTTGAGGATTTCCAGCAGGCGCATCATCACGGAGTCAATTTTGCCGCCCAGGTAACCTGACAACGATCCGTACAACGTGCCGACAATCACCGCCACCAGCGCCGCGGCAATCCCGACCATCAGCGAAATACGTCCACCAATCGCCACGCGTACCAGCAGGTCACGCCCCGAAGAATCAGTACCGAAGTAGTGACCGGACTCACTGTCCGGCGCGCTGGACATCATTCCCCAGTCGGTATCGAAGTAGGTAAATTGCGATAGCATCGGCGCAAGGGTCACAAACAGCGCGATAATCACCAGCACAACCAGACTGGCTACCGCCGCGCGGTTATGCATAAAGCGTCGACGCGCATCCTGCCACAAACTGCGGCCTTCGACTTCCAGCTTTTCACTGAAATTCTCCAGCGTCTCGCTGTTTTTCTTACTTAACATCATAGATAGCGAGCTCCAGTATCAGTAACGGATTTTCGGATCGATAACGGCATACAGCACATCAACAATCGCATTAAATACAATTGTCAGTGCGCCGACCAGAATGGTCAGGCTCAATACCAGCGAGTAGTCGCGGTTCAGCGCGCCGTTAACGAACAGTTGACCAATACCCGGCAAGCCGTAGATAGTTTCAATCACCATCGAACCGGTAATAATGCCGACGAACGCCGGGCCCATATAAGACAACACCGGCAGCAAAGCGGGCTTTAACGCGTGACGGAAAATAATCCGCCGCATTGGCAGACCTTTCGCCCGTGCGGTACGAATAAAGTTGGAGTGCAGCACTTCAATCATCGACCCACGGGTGATACGGGCGATACTGGCGATATAAGCCAGCGACAACGCCACCATCGGCAAGATCATAAATTTCAGCGCCCCGCCGTTCCAGCCGCCACCGGGCAACCATTTCAGCGTTATTGCAAATATCATCACTAACAAGGGGGCCACCACAAAGCTTGGGATAACCACCCCGGTCATCGCCACCCCCATCACCGTATAATCCCAGCGCGTATTTTGCTTCAACGCAGCAATGACGCCAGCACTGACGCCAACGAGTACCGCCAGGATAAAGGCAGCTGCACCCAGCTTCGCCGAAACCGGGAAGCTCGAGGCAACCAGATCGTTAACGGTATAGTCTTTATATTTAAAGGAAGGTCCAAAATCGCCATGCGCCAGTTGCTTCAGGTAGCTGAAGTACTGCGTGGTGATAGGGTCATTAAGATGGTATTTCGCTTCAATATTCGCCAGTACCTCTGGCGGTAACGCGCGCTCACCGGTGAAAGGACTCCCCGGCGCAAGGCGCATCATAAAGAATGAGATCGTAATAAGAATAAATAGCGTCGGAATCGCTTCCAGACAGCGACGTAATATGAATTTTAACATTGCCCGTACCTTCTGGCGTGTGCCTTTATACCTCTTTAAGCCATTTATGGGGCCAGAGAGGTATTTATAGTTCGAAGAAAAAGACACTGTGGGGCAACGATGGTCGCCCCACGTCTTGCCATTAATGCTTGATAATATACAAGTCTTTAACGTGGATATTATCCATCGGGTCTTTACCGGAGTATCCGCCTACCCATGGTTTCACCAAACGGGCGTTGACGTAGTAATACACCGGTACAATCGCAGAGTCTTTATCCAACTGCTGCTCAGCTTTCGAATACAGCTCGCTGCGCTGCGCTTCGTCAGTCGCTTTCAGCGTATCGGCAATCAACTTATCAAATGCCGCGCTCTTATAGTGAACGGTGTTGTTAGAGCTGTCTGACAGCACCATGTTAAGGAAAGAGGTCGGTTCGTTGTAATCCGCACACCAGCCAGCACGAGAAACATCATAGTTACCCTGATGACGGGTATCGAGGAAGGTCTTCCACTCCTGGTTTTCCAGCTTAACGTTGGCACCCAGATTTTTCTTCCAGATAGAGGCGGCTGCAATAGCCAGCTTCTTGTGCAGATCGGAGGTGTTATACAACAGGTCGAAGGTCAGTGGTTTTTCTGCGGTAAAGCCAGCCTCAGCCAACAGTTTTTTCGCTTCTTCGTTACGTTTTTCCTGTGACCACTTGAACCACTCTGGCTCAACCAGTTTTGCGCCATCGGTATACGGCGGCGTGAAGCTATACGCTGGCAGGTCGCCCTGGTTCTTCACTTTGTTGACGATAATGTCACGATCCAGTGCCATCTTCAGGGCGGTACGTACACGCACATCGTTGAACGGTGGTTTCTGGTTATTAATTTCGTAATAGTAGGTACACAGATACGGGTCAACGTGGACTTCGTTCGGGATCTCTTTTTTCAGTTTCTGGAATAACTCAATCGGCATGTTGTTGTAGGTCATGTCGATTTCACCACTGCGGTAGCGGTTAACATCAGTCACTTCAGAAGAAATTGGCAGATAAGTTACCTGGTTAATCACCGTTTTGGCGTTATCCCAGTAGTTAGTATTACGCTCAAGAACGATGCGCTCGTTGACGACCCAATCTTTTAATTTATAGGAGCCGTTAGAAACGATGTTCGCGGGCTGGGTCCATTTATCACCAAATTTTTCCACCACGGCTTTAGGCACTGGGGAAACGGATGAGTGAACAAGCAGTTTGTAGAAATACGGAACGGGTTCACTGAGGGTAACTTCAAAAGTATGGTCATCAATGGCTTTTACACCGAGATCGGTGACCGGTTTTTTACCGGCGATAATGTCGTCAATATTAACGATGTGCCCATACTGTAAATAGCTGGAGTATGGTGAAGCGGTATTTGGATTCGCCAAACGTTGCCAGCTATACACAAAATCTTGCGCGGTCACGGGCGAGCCATCGGACCATTTCGCGTCTTTACGCAGATGGAACGTCCAGACTTTAAAATCTTTATTTTCCCATTTTTCCGCCACGCCCGGTGATGGCTTGCCATCAACATCGCTGATTAATAAACCTTCAAACAGGTCACGGTTAATGTTGGATTCTGGTACACCTTCGATCTTGTGCGGATCGAGAGACTGAACTTCTGAACCATTATTGCGTACCAGCGTTTGTTTCTCAGCAAGTTGAACACCGGCAGGTACTTCTGCCGCCGTGGCAACATTTCCTGCGATAAGCGCAGATAGAATCCCCGCCGCTACTAAACTTTTCTTAGTGATGTTAGTCATTGTGTTTGTACTCCCTCATTATTATGGCTGGTTTTTTAACCAGACTGTTAATCCTGTACGGCACCGGAGATTTTCTGCCGTCAGGTGATTTATTGTTTTACTGCTTGCTATCACCGACTTTATTTATTCTGGCGATTCGAGCGACCGCCTTGCGTCGATTTTCTACGTGTCTCCCCTGTCGGAAACACGCGGTTACTCTATTGAGAGAAACTAACTGAAAACAGTTCTCATCAACGTAAAATCTTCTGCAAAATACCTGGTCGGAAAGTATCAAATGCCTTTCTTAACCGCCAATACATTTTACAGATTTGTTAACCAATTCGCTTTTATCGAAAAAAAATCGCACACTAATGGTCCTCAAAAAGAGAGATCATAACCATAAGACCATGATAGATAACGAGTTAAACCCATTGAGCGGTTGATTACCCTGTCCGGTAGCAATATGCCGATATAATTTACATAAAATTAACAATTGGTTATTAATTAGCACATTACTCTAAAATAGACACTGAAATAACTAATAACATTTCGATAATCCTTCAGCAAGCCCCAGAGTATAATGTTAGAAAAATAACAGTAAGCCCCCTATTCAGGAACGTAGCCATAAAAATTATTATCTTTTAAATCAATACCTAACAGATGGATTGGCAATCAGCATGTTTTACAATTTCAATGCTAATTTTCAACTTTAGTGAGACGTTTTACTGATAATGAAAAGAACGGAGCTGAGGGCCAGCTCCGTTTACTGAAAACAGTCCCGTCAGGCCAGTAAGCCCGGGAAAATAGATTTGATGCCGGTGACGATGAATTCAATCCCCAACGCCATGAGCAGTAAGCCCATAATACGCGTAATAACGTTAATACCCGTTTGCCCCAACAGGCGTACCAGCCAAGGAGCCATACGAAACAGTCCCCAACAGCATAAGGCAAACAGTGCAATCGCCACAAAGAATCCGAACAGGTTAAATGCGCTGTGATAGCGAGTCCCCCAGACGATGGTTGAACTTATCGCCCCCGGCCCCGCCATCAACGGCAATGCCAACGGAACAACACCAACATTCTCGCGTATGGCAGTCTCTGACTTTTCCTGTTTGTTTTGTTTATCTTCCCCGAGTTTCCCACTGATCATCGACATTGCAATGGTTACCACCAGAATCCCGCCGGCAATTCTGAACGAATCAATCGAGATACCGAAGAGTTGCAGGATCGCATCACCAAGAAACAACGAGGTCCACAAAATAATCGCCACCGACAGGTTTGCCGTCAGATTGGTTTTGTTACGCGCCGCTGCGGTTTGGTAGCTGGTCATACTGATAAAGACCGGGATGATCCCGACGGGGTTGACCAACGCAAATAACCCAATGAAAAACTTAAAGTAAAGAGAAAAATCAAATAGCGTTTGGATCACGGTTAGCTCCGAAGCGTTAGCCGGATAAAATGAGTCATAAAAAATGTTAAAAACCGCGCTGAAGATACGCTTTTTGGCAGCATTCTTCACCTTCTATCTGCGTTAAACTCTGTAAACGTGCTACCAATACTCGGTGTTATTAATATGTATGAAATATGCTAATGTTAATCTCATTCATTCCATCAATTCGTTAACACTTGCCGACAAACACTAAAAGAGCCTGCTGAAAGGTGTCAGCTTCGCGTAAATTTGATCCAGATCACGCAATTACTACTCAGAAGTGAGTAATCTTGCTTACGCCACCTGGAGGAAACGCGTTAGAGTTGAATACGCTAGCGTATAGGCTCTTTTAGTAAATCAATGTAAGGCGGGCGTGAATTAACCGTTTGATTTTCAAAACGTTACACAAATTTTCGTCGATCTGTCTATACTCTCGTAGCGAGCAGATGATTTACTAAAAAAGTTTAACATTATCAGGAGAGCATCATGGCTGTTACTAATGTCGCTGAACTTAACGCACTTGTAGAGCGCGTAAAAAAAGCCCAGCGTGAATATGCCAGTTTCACTCAAGAACAGGTTGACAAAATCTTCCGTGCCGCCGCTCTGGCTGCCGCAGACGCTCGAATTCCTCTCGCGAAAATGGCCGTTGCCGAATCTGGCATGGGTATTGTCGAAGATAAAGTGATTAAAAACCACTTCGCATCTGAATACATCTATAACGCTTACAAAGATGAAAAAACCTGTGGTGTCCTGGCCGAAGACCATACTTTTGGGACCATCACTATCGCTGAACCGATTGGTATCATCTGCGGTATCGTTCCAACCACTAACCCAACGTCTACTGCAATCTTCAAATCGCTGATCAGCCTGAAGACGCGTAACGCTATCATCTTCTCTCCACATCCGCGTGCTAAAGATGCAACCAACAAAGCGGCAGACATCGTTCTGCAGGCTGCTATCGCTGCTGGTGCACCAAAAGACCTGATTGGCTGGATCGATCAACCTTCTGTTGAACTGTCTAACGCTCTGATGCACCACCCGGACATTAACCTGATCCTTGCGACCGGTGGTCCTGGTATGGTTAAAGCAGCATACAGCTCTGGTAAACCGGCAATCGGTGTTGGCGCAGGTAACACCCCTGTTGTTATCGACGAAACAGCAGATATCAAACGTGCCGTTGCTTCCGTGCTGATGTCTAAAACCTTCGACAACGGTGTAATCTGTGCGTCTGAACAGTCCGTTGTGGTCGTGGATTCCGTATACGACGCCGTTCGCGAACGTTTTGCCAGCCACGGTGCCTATATGCTGCAGGGCAAAGAGCTGAAGGCTGTTCAGGACATCATCCTGAAAAATGGCGCGCTGAACGCGGCTATCGTGGGTCAACCGGCATACAAAATCGCTGAGCTGGCTGGTTTCTCCGTGCCGACTAACACCAAGATTCTGATTGGTGAAGTTAAAGTTGTCGACGAAAGCGAACCGTTTGCTCACGAAAAACTGTCTCCGACGCTGGCAATGTACCGTGCGAAAGACTTCGAAGATGCAGTTGTTAAAGCTGAAAAACTGGTTGCTATGGGCGGTATCGGTCATACCTCTTGCCTGTACACTGACCAGGACAACCAGCCAGAACGCGTTGCTCACTTCGGTCAGATGATGAAAACTGCACGTATCCTGATCAACACCCCGGCGTCTCAGGGTGGTATCGGCGACCTGTACAACTTTAAGCTTGCACCATCCCTGACTCTGGGTTGTGGTTCCTGGGGTGGTAACTCCATCTCTGAAAACGTTGGTCCTAAGCACCTGATCAACAAGAAAACCGTTGCTAAGCGAGCTGAAAACATGTTGTGGCACAAACTTCCGAAATCTATCTACTTCCGCCGTGGCTCACTGCCAATCGCGTTGGATGAAGTGATTACCGATGGTCACAAACGTGCGCTGATCGTGACCGACCGCTTCCTGTTCAACAACGGCTACGCTGATCAGATCACGTCCGTTCTGAAAGCTGCGGGCGTTGAAACCGAAGTGTTCTTTGAAGTTGAAGCTGACCCGACGCTGAGCGTTGTGCGCAAAGGTGCTGAACTAGCCAACTCCTTCAAACCAGACGTGATCATCGCGCTGGGTGGCGGTTCCCCGATGGACGCAGCGAAAATCATGTGGGTCATGTACGAACATCCGGAAACCCACTTCGAAGAACTGGCGCTGCGCTTTATGGACATCCGTAAACGTATCTACAAGTTCCCGAAAATGGGCGTGAAAGCGAAAATGATCGCCGTCACCACCACTTCCGGTACCGGTTCTGAAGTCACCCCGTTTGCGGTTGTAACCGACGACGCTACTGGTCAGAAATATCCACTGGCAGACTACGCGCTGACCCCGGATATGGCGATTGTCGATGCTAACCTGGTGATGGATATGCCGAAGTCACTGTGTGCTTTCGGTGGTCTGGATGCCGTCACTCACGCCCTGGAAGCTTACGTTTCCGTACTGGCTTCTGAGTTCTCTGACGGTCAGGCTCTGCAAGCGCTGAAACTGCTGAAAGAAAACCTGCCTGCGTCCTACCACGAAGGTTCTAAGAACCCGGTAGCTCGCGAGCGTGTACACAGCGCAGCGACCATCGCCGGTATCGCGTTTGCTAACGCCTTCCTCGGTGTATGTCACTCCATGGCACACAAGCTGGGTTCACAGTTCCACATTCCTCACGGTCTGGCGAACGCCCTGCTGATCAGCAACGTTATTCGTTATAATGCGAACGACAACCCGACTAAACAGACTGCTTTCAGCCAGTACGACCGTCCGCAGGCCCGTCGTCGCTACGCTGAAATCGCAGACCATCTGGGTCTGAGCGCACCGGGCGACCGTACCGCAGCGAAAATCCAGAAACTGCTGGCATGGTTGGATGAGATCAAAGCTGAACTGGGTATTCCTAAGTCTATCCGTGAAGCTGGCGTTCAGGAAGCTGACTTCCTGGCACATGTTGACAAACTGTCTGAAGATGCGTTTGACGACCAGTGCACCGGCGCTAACCCGCGTTACCCGCTGATTTCTGAACTGAAACAGATCCTGCTGGATACCTTCTACGGTCGCGAATACAACGAAGGTGAAACTGCCGCTAAAACCGAAGCAGCTGCTGCACCTAAAGCAGAGAAAAAAGCGAAGAAATCCGCTTAATTCAAAAATCTAAGCGGTAGTATCACGTCGAACGGTCCCTTTAGGGGACCGTTTTTTTTCGCCTGATTTATTCTCACCTTCATAGCGCAAAGACTCATTCAGACCATCGCGGTGAATGGACATGCCCGTAGGAGATTGGAGGAGGATGCGCGTAAAGGGTCTACAGAGGTGATTGTAGGGTAGTACTTCTGACTTATGGCCAGTGGCCTACCCTGCGCGTTACAGCGCCCAGGCGAGCGTAGATTAATCGTGGCAGTGCCTTTCCTGAATGGCCGTCAGAGAGCCCTCAGATTGCGCCTCTTTATAGTGCTTGCGGCATACCGACACATAGCGTTCATTGCCACCAATAACCACCTGTTCTCCCTCGTTATAAGGTCGTCCAGCTTGATCAAGACGTAGTACCATACTCGCCTTCCGCCCGCAGAAACAAATAGTCTTTAATTCGACCAATTTATCTGACCAGGCAAGCAGGTATTCGCTACCGCCAAATAATTCACCACGAAAATCGGTGCGTAATCCGTAACACAAAACCGGAATATCCAGCTGATCGACAACCTCGGATAATTCATAAACCTGCTGGCGTGTCAAAAACTGTGACTCGTCAACCAGTACACAATGTATTCTCTGCTGCGCATTCTCCGCGCGAATTTCTTCGAACAATGATGAATTTTGGTTAAACAGTTTTGCAGGTGACGACAGACCTATACGTGAACTTACTTTCCCTGTTCCAAACCGGTCGTCGATTTCCGCTGTATATACAACGGCACGCATGCCACGTTCCTGGTAATTGTATGAAGATTGCAGCAAAGCGGTCGACTTCCCCGCATTCATTGCAGAATAGTAAAAATATAGCTGTGCCATTGACCGTCAGCCCTCACCTGAGTAAATAAATATGGGCGCGATTGTATCATAATTCACAAACATGTCTGCGCACCGTTGTCGCCCACATACGTATAAAAAATCGCGTCAGCATCACTCATCAGCCTCCTAAATATGACGTACTACGGTAAGGTTCAGGAAACAGACTTAAGTTATGGGTCGCACAGTGATGCCCCCCCACCAATGCTCGAATAATCTGACTTATGACGGTATATACACATTCTTTCACAAATAGTGCCCTTGAAATTCATCAACGGTGCTTATCATCACAGTTCAATAAGAAACCTTGCTTTCAATGTTATTGAATCCCCCTACGAACACCCTGTAATAGTGAATCCCCGTAAGCAAAACTAATACAAAAGGTTGAAATTACTGCAAACAGATACAATTACCGTGCTGTAAAATGTGACCTGAATCTTGAATTTTCCTGCATGACTGAAGAGTAGCCCCCACACCAATAAGCCTTTTTCATGCCCTTTCCCAGACGAAATTTAACGACAATGAATTAATGCAGATACTAAATAAAGCGCAATTTTGAATTCCTTACATTCCTGGCTATTGCACATCTGAATTTATCGCTCTATTATTAGCTCAACAAACCCCACCCAATATAAGTTTGAGATTACTACAATGAGCGAAGCACTTAAAATTCTGAACAACATCCGTACTCTTCGTGCGCAGGCAAGAGAATGCACTCTGGAAACGCTTGAAAAAATGCTGGAAAAATTAGAAGTTGTCGTTAGCGAGCGTCGCGAAGAAGAAAGCGCTGCCGCTGCTGAAGTTGAAGAGCGCACTCGTAAACTGCAACAATATCGTGAAATGCTGATTGCTGACGGTATTGACCCGAACGAACTGCTGAATAGCATGGCTGCGGTTAAAACCGGTGCTAAAGCTAAGCGCGCAGCACGCCCAGCTAAATATAGCTATGTTGACGAAAACGGTGAAACGAAAACCTGGACCGGCCAGGGTCGTACACCGGCAGTAATCAAAAAAGCGATGGAAGAACAAGGTAAACAGCTGGACGATTTCCTGATCAAGGATTAATCCACAATTAGTTTGCTTAAAATCCCGCCGACGGCGGGATTTTTTTTACCTGTACTTCACATAACACCTACCCAATAGGGGTATAAAAAAACGGCGCTGGATAAACAGCGCCGTTGCATGCGGATTAATAACGTGATGTTACTTCTTAATACCCATCTCGTCTTCAAGCCAGGCTTTAAATTCAGCGCCAAGGGTATTATGACGAATACCATATTCGACGAACGCTTGCATATAACCCAGCTTATTACCACAGTCATGGCTTTTGCCCTTCATGTGATAAGCTTCAACCGTTTCTTTTTCAATCAGCATATCGATAGCATCGGTCAACTGAATTTCGTCACCTGCGCCCGGAGGCGTTTTTGCCAGCAGAGGCCAGATATCTGCACTCAGGACATAACGCCCTACAACCGCAAGATTAGATGGCGCGACATCGGCTTTCGGTTTTTCCACAACACCGACCATCGGTACGCTTTCGCCCGGCGCTAATTCCACACCTTTACAGTCCACCACGCCGTAAGCCGTCACATCTTCTACTGGCTCCACCATAATTTGACTGCTGCCTGTTTCATCAAAGCGACTAATCATTTCGGCGAGGTTATCGCGGGATAAATCAGATTCGTATTCGTCGAGAATAACATCCGGCAGGATAACCGCTACGGGTTCATCACCAACAACCGGATGCGCACACAATACAGCGTGACCCAGACCTTTTGCCAGACCCTGGCGAACCTGCATAATCGTCACGTGCGGTGGGCAAATAGATTGCACTTCTTCCAGCAACTGGCGCTTAACACGTTTTTCCAGCATCGCTTCAAGTTCAAAGCTGGTATCGAAGTGGTTTTCAATCGAATTTTTAGACGAGTGAGTCACAAGGACAATTTCAGTGATACCCGCGGCAATACATTCGTTGACGACGTATTGAATTAATGGCTTATCAACCAGCGGTAACATTTCTTTAGGAATTGCCTTGGTCGCCGGTAACATCCTGGTTCCTAATCCCGCTACCGGGATAACGGCTTTTTTGACTTTCGAATTAAGGGCAGCCATTTAAAACTCTCCTGGACTGTTCATGTATTGAACGTGTTCATCAATCTGTATCGCATCCGAGTATATCAGTACCGCGACAAGCTTCAGGTCTGAAAAGGACGCGCGTCGGTATAATTAAGATAAATACGAATAAATCTGGCGCTGATACTAGCACTGCAAAAGACAGGGAGGTGAGCCAATTTGAATCCCTGCCTCTCGATTGTTCATTCTGCGGACAACATCAGTCGCAGACGCCCCCCGGCACCCCAAATTTGGCACTGCCAGGACTCACAGCGTTGGCTTAGTTGGTTGAGGTACGTATTCCCCAACGTTCCCAGCGGAACACCGTTACTGATTTGCACGTTGTGGCTACCGGTATTTAAGGTCGCATTCAGGCCCGCAGAGACCAGAACCAAATTTTTTAAACCGCTATGGTAGTAACCCACCAGCAACGGAAATTGTCCCGGTAGATTGGCCTGTCGCAGCAGATGATTAACCTGTTTCAGGAGCGTACCGAGCTCCGGCAACCGCTGATTCTGATGTGCCAGTTGCTCTTGTAGCAGCCCATTAAACAGTGCCCGTAACAACAGTGCCGCCAGCACGCCATTATCCCCTGCCCGCGTCACATCCAGGCAATAGAAGGCAAGATCGTGTTCCGACAACGGCGCAATATCAAGGACCAGGCCGGGTTGATCGGCGGCAACCAGTTGACGGTAGTTGATGCGACACTGTGAAATCACCTGTTGAACCGGTGGCTGTAGCTCTTGTAACAGTTTTGCTGCTGCTGCGGGGTCGCCGACCATCGCATCCCAGTCACGAAATAACCGCTCTTCTTCTTCAACGCGCGAGTTAAACATGTTGGGGTAAAGGCACGCAAAAACCGTTTCCCGTAGTCGGTTAAGGTCTTTCACCGGCTTAAGCAAGACATCATCCACGCCGAGGCGAAGTGCTTTGGCAATATCAGACATATTTTCTGTCGCGGAGATAACCAGGATTGGCGTCCGATCGCCACGGTTACGCAGGTATTCAACCAGTTTGAGACCGTTCATTCTCGGCATCGCAAGGTCGCAGATCATCAGATCGGGTGTAAAGCGCCCCAATAATTCCAGTGCATCAAGCCCATCGCCCGCTACAGCCGTTGTCGCTCCCAAAGAGGAAAACCATGAATCCAGAAGTGAGCGAAATACAGGCTCATCTTCAACAATAAGAATCTGTTTTCCGACCAATGGCTGCGTCATATTCTCCCCCCTGACTGGCTTTAATCAATAGTGGCATGCTATTGCTACTCACGCCTGTCAGAATTGACTTAAGTGTTGATAAAAAATGCGTTAGATGTTGGTCTTCACCAGTGGCAGCAACTCATCCATTTTTTTCTCTACCGCAAGCTGCCCGGCAGCAATAGCAGCACCAGCACGGTGGAAGTCCAACGTGGATATTTGCGGACAAAATGGTTGAATTAGAATATCTGGCGGGTCACCGGCCATGCGGTTACGTTTAAGCCGGTTTTCCAGCACCTGAATAGAGGTGGTCATGATCTCCATCGCCGTGGGGGCAGTGACCGTTCGTCTGGCGGTGATATTACTCAACCGCTCTTTCAGGCGCGCATGCCATGAAAGCTCGTCATCACTCGAGTCGGTATCATTGCTGACGTTAAAGGAGAGCAGATCTTGTTGCATGAGGTGCGCATCATGTTGCAGGTCAACTGCAATGACAATATCGGCGCCTAGCGCACGCGTCAGTGAAACCGGCACAGGGTTAACCACCGCGCCATCAACCAGCCAATAACCATTATGTGCAACCGGGGACATCAGACCGGGAATACTGCAAGAGGCCCGCACAGCAAGGTGCAAATCACCTTCGGTAAACCACAGTTCGCGACCCGTACTCAGATTCGTCGCGACGGTAGCAAACCGGCGCTGGCATTGTTCAATTGACTCGACAGGCATGACGTTGCGGTATTGATTAAACACGCGTTCACCGCGCAGCAATCCGCCTCTGCGCCAGGAGAGATCCATCAGGCGTAAAACATCCCAATAGCTGAACGAGCAGACCCATTGCTCGAGGGCGGGTAATTTATTACACGCATAGGCGGCACCAACCAACGAGCCGATTGAGCACCCTGCAACGATATCAACATCAATGCCCATGTGTTTCAGGGCCTTAATCACACCAATATGCGACCAGCCTCGTGCCGCGCCGGAACCTAGCGCCAGCCCAATTTTTATTTTTCTCATTGTACCTACAGACTTCCCCTGGCTTGCAGACGTAGCAACATCACTACGGCTCAGTTAACATAGTGCTACCGTGGCGTTTTTACGCCGTTTTTTTATTCCAGGGAGTATTTTGTGTCTCAGCTTTGTCCCTGTGGTAGCGCTGTCGAGTATAGCCTATGTTGCTACCGTTATGTGTCTGGCGCGCAAGTAGCACCAACGCCGTCACACCTCATGCGTTCTCGTTACTGTGCTTTTGTGATGAAAGACGCAGATTACCTGATTAAGACCTGGCACCCCGACTGTCATGCCGCTGCATTTCGCGATGAGATTAGCGCAGGATTTGCCCATACCGAATGGCTTGGACTTACCCTTTTTGAACAGGCAACGTCGGACACAGAAAATACCGGCTATGTCAGCTTTGTGGCGCGGTTTTCCGAACAGGGGAAAATGGGCACCATTATTGAGCGCTCTCGTTTTTTAAAAGAAAACGGCCAGTGGTATTATATTGATGGTACGCGTCCGCAAATTGGCCGTAACGATCCCTGCCCTTGCGGGTCAGGTAAAAAATTTAAAAAGTGCTGCGGCTAACCCACGCCCGACAGCATCTATTACGCAAACATTTTCAACAGGAATACCCCGGCAATGCATTCACAACAACGTAAAGTTCTGCGCACTATCTGCCCCGACCAAAAAGGTTTGATCGCACGCATCACCAATATTTGTTACAAGCATGAACTGAACATCGTGCAAAACAACGAGTTTGTTGACCACCGTACCGGTCGCTTTTTTATGCGTACAGAACTGGAAGGCATTTTTAATGACGTCACGCTGCTAACCGATCTGGACAGCGCACTGCCTGAAGGATCCATTCGCGAACTTACGCCAGCAGGCCGTCGCCGCATCGTTATTTTAGTCACCAAGGAAGCGCATTGTCTGGGCGACCTGTTAATGAAAGCCAATTACGGTGGACTCGATGTTGAAATTGCGGCGGTAATCGGCAACCACGACACGCTGCGTTCGCTGGTTGAACGTTTTGATATTCCTTTTGAGCTGGTCAGCCATGAAGGATTAACCCGCGAAGAACACGATCAAAACATGGCCGATGCCATCGACGCCCACCAGCCTGATTATGTGGTGTTGGCGAAATATATGCGTGTCTTGACGCCAGAATTTGTTTCACGCTTCCCGAATAAGATTATTAATATTCACCACTCGTTCCTGCCTGCCTTTATTGGTGCACGTCCGTACCACCAGGCTTATGAGCGCGGCGTCAAGATCATTGGTGCAACGGCTCACTATGTGAATGATAACCTCGATGAAGGTCCAATCATCATGCAGGACGTGATTCACGTGGATCACACCTATACCGCAGAAGATATGATGCGCGCAGGCCGCGACGTAGAAAAGAATGTGTTAAGCCGTGCGCTGTATCAGGTTCTGGCCCAGCGCGTCTTTGTTTACGGTAACCGAACGATTATTCTGTAATCACCAATAATATGAATTGATTAGCTTTACTGCGTTACGGATGAAAAACACGCAAACGATCTACGTTAAGCAAAGGAATGCTTTACAGCGGCGCGTCATTTGATATGATGCGCCCCGCTTCCCAAGGAAGCAGGCCAGTAAAAGCATTACCCCGTGGTGGGGTTCCCGAGCGGCCAAAGGGAGCAGACTGTAAATCTGCCGTCATCGACTTCGAAGGTTCGAATCCTTCCCCCACCACCATCCTCATAGCATTACCTACAATTTGAATTACCCCTGGTGGGGTTCCCGAGCGGCCAAAGGGAGCAGACTGTAAATCTGCCGTCATCGACTTCGAAGGTTCGAATCCTTCCCCCACCACCATCAATCCTCTGTAATACCTCAGCTAAATCAAAGCACAATGCCCTATATTCTGCCCGCGCGGGAAGGATGAGAAGCTTCGATTAAGGTTCGATTCGAGCATAGCGAGAAAGCGTTGCCGCAGGCAACGACCCGAAGGGCGAAGCGCGCAGCGCTGAGTCATCCTTCCCCCACCACCATCAATCCTCTGTAAAACCTCAGCTAAATCAAAGCACAATGCCCTATATTCTGCCCATGTGGGAAGGATGAGAAGCTTCGATTAAGGTT